>JAHENZ010000020.1 GCA_018609755.1 Salinivenus sp.
CTCGTGCGTGTCCCGCCCCTCCGGCTCGATGAAGAGCGGGTGGGGGTCCTTATCGGAGAAGCGGCCGATCTTTTCCTCGACCGACGGGCAGTAGCGCGGGCCCTCCGCCTCAATCGCGCCAGTGAACATTGGGCTCCGGTCGAAGCCCGTGCGCAGGATGTCGTGCGTCTCCGACGTCGTGTCCGTGAGCCAGCAGCAGAGCTGATCGCTCACCGGCGGCAGATCGTCGGTCAGGAACGAGAATGCCGTCGCGGTCGGATCCCCGGGCTGCTTCTCCATCACGCTGTAATCGATGGAGCGGCCGTCCACGCGGGGCGGCGTGCCCGTCTTGAGCCGTCCGCTCTCAAAGCCGAGGTCGTGCAGGCACCCCGTGATGCCGTGCGAGGCGCTCTCGCCGATGCGCCCGCCGCCGAAGTTCTTCTCTCCCACGTGAATGACGCCGTTCGAAAACGTGCCGGTCGTGAGGATCACGCAGGGCGCGTGAAACTCCTTGCCGAGATTCGTGCGCACGCCCGTCACCGTCTCCCCGGCATCGTCCGTCAGGATTTCCTTCACCATGTCCGACCGCATCCGGAGGTTGTCGATGGCCTCCAGCTCCTGCCGGATGGCGCGGGCGTAGGCCCGTCGACCGCACTGTGCCCGCGGCCCCCACACGGCCGGCCCCTTGCTTTTGTTGAGCATCCGAAACTGAATGCCCGCCCGATCGGTGGCCTTGCCCATGATGCCGCCGAGGGCATCGATCTCGCGGGCGATGTGCCCTTTTCCGATGCCGCCGATGGCGGGGTTGCACGACATCTGCCCAATGTCCGCGAGCTTCATCGTCACGAGGAGCGTGTCGGCGCCCATGTTGGCCGCCGCGGCCGCCGCCTCACTGCCGCTGTGCCCGCCGCCGACCACAATCACGTCGTACTGGAAATAGTCTTGGTGCATGATGCTAGTGCTCAGTCAAACTGAGGGTATCAAGTGTCGAATTGGAACCGGCGTCCGAAGGATGCTGTCTGCTACGAAAGTACGATTGGATGGGCAACGCGCATCCCGACACGGAAAACGTGGCGCAGCACTTGAGCCCTTCGTTCAGAAAATACAACGCGCCCGCAGCGTCTTGCTGCGCCCGAATAAAGGACAAACGGACCGAGGGTAGAGAGGGTTCACGGCAGCGCGTCCAGACGGAAATCGGGCGAGACCGGAAGGGACGTCGCGGAGCCGCCCCCACGACCATCCGAACCGATTACCTCTGTATCGACCTCCCATCATCCGACCTCATTCTCCTGCTCGCCCACGCCTCTTCGGCCCCCTCGAATCGTCGAAGGTAAACGACCCGCCATCCGATGTGTCTTGACGTGCGATCGGTCTGCGGCTTTTATCTATTGATTGATATTGTGAAGCGGATATGATACTATACCAAACCTGATAATATAGTATACACCGGACTCGTTCCAAGTATCGACTTCCCAGGGGCTTGGCACGAATTATCAGTGCGTACTCTGTCCAATAGTTGGACATAATTACAAGGTTATACGCACGTCTATGCCATACAGAATGCCAATTCTGTTTCGAGTAGAGCCAATCCTGGAGCAGGTCCTGTTTGTAGCATTGATCGGATTGTTCTTTGGGTCCTCCGCAGCAGCTCAGAAGGTTGACTCCACATTCGCGAAACGGAATCTGCGCCAGCAACGATTCGTTATGGACGCCCGTGGAGCGGAGGCTCCGGGTGATCCCTCGGAGTTGCGATCGTTTATGGACTCGCTACAATCGGCATGGTCTGCAACGGTGAAGCGGGAGAACACCGTGATGGCCCGGTTCAATTCATACGTACCGATGTGGACCGTCCGGAACCTCATGGGGCGACCTGCGCCACAGTGGGCCAGATGTTTCGTCTGGAGGGAGTATGCCGTCCCGGCGTTTGTGGCTGATGTGGAATACATCGGGAGTGGAGATCCGACCGCCGAGAAGGCATTTCTTATACGACGGTCGAACGTAGATTGGGTCAGTAATCCAGCATTCGACTGCACGCTTCCTCTAGAACAATGGAATCGGCTGTATTCGGCTTTCCGTCGCCTGCCTGACCGCATCAATCGGTATGTCAAAGAAGGAGCATACGCAGGTGAGAAGTATCGAGCATACTTGCAATCCGTTCGGGGGCAGGCAGAAGACATGTTGCCCCTCTTGAAGATCGTGGATGCCCTCAAGAAAGAAGAGTACGACCAGGCATTCACTGGTCTCACGGCTGCCTTTTCGGAGGGGCGGCACCATGACTACCTTCTTCCTCTGACGACGCGGCTTGCGCAGGGCTTCAGTCGTCGGGATCAGCATTCGTTGGCTCTTGCTACCCTGGATATGCTTGCACGCTATACGACCGAGGGACAAGTTTCCAGAGACTCACTGCGAGTGTGGTACACAGAGGTTCATCCAGAGCGCGGGCCTAAGCGCTTCAAGCAGATGACCGGAAGCCCGGACCGTCCGAGCTTGGTTCCGTCAGACGAGCAGGTCCAACTCTCTGGTCAATACCGCAATTTGACGACAGGTGAGGTGCTGGATCTTTCCCGTCTCAGAGGAAAGAGAGTGCTTTTCGACTTCTGGGCAACGTGGTGTGCTCCATGTATTGAGGAGGTGCCCCAGCTAAAAGAGTTTATTCGGGAATACAGGGATGAGGTAGTGTTGGTCACGGTGAGCAGCGACCCGATAACCGGTGGCAAAGATGCTGATGGGGTCCGACAGTTCATGGAGAAGCACGGCATCGACTACACCGTGCTGTACGACGATACAGAAAGAGCGCTCACCGAACGGTTCGGGGTCGCAGGATGGCCCAGCAAATTCCTCGTCAACGGAGAAGGCAAGCTTCTGAAGCATCCTGTAGAGGATGTCCATACCGTCAGTCTTGAAGGTGTTGAAGAGTACCTGGATCAGCAGAAGTAAGAGAGCGCATAACCACCATAGAGGTAACGGAGGAATGATGCCGCCATCGATCGCGGTCTGTTGAGCAGTTTCGACTTCGCTGATCGGGAGTCGCAATGCCGGAAACTAAAACTCCGTCCAGCGTTCTGGATCGGCGTCGGGACGAACGATCTGTTTCATGAGGAGGACGTCACCTATGCCCGGCGGCTGCAAGAGGCCGGCGTTCGGTGCAGCCTCAAGGTAGTGCCGGGCGCCTACCACGGCTTCGACCGAATCGAGTTGTACGCCTCCGTCTCCCGGTCCTTCGCGGAAACACAGATCCGCGCCCTGGCCGATGCCTTCGGCGTGGACCGGTAGCCCATCGCCCCCTAGTGCTGCGTCACGTTTTCCGTTTCGGGTTGAGCGTTGCTCGTCGAATCGGTAATTACTTATCAGACAGCAAGATTCGGACACAGAGTGCAATTCGACACTCGTCATCCTCAGCTTGACTGAGCACTAGAATCACACGTCGTCTTCCCACGCCGGAGCTGCCAGGTCCTCCGGGGGCCACACGTCCAGCAGGCGGCGCACCGTCACGAATTGGCCGAGGTGGTAGGCGTTGTGGTCGGCAATGGCCGCAATCTCGTCGGTGTACTGGGTGCTGTGGTACGATTCGCCGCTCGCGTGCGGAATGGCCCCGCTGATGTCGATCGACGGGTCGTTGACGAGGGCCTTCACGGCCTGCAGATCGGACTGAAATCCTTTCAGGCTCTCCTGCCACGCGGCGTCGCTCGGAGGTGCCACCGATTCGGGCCAATAGTCGTCCGGCCAGGCCGGAAACGTGTAGTCCGGATTCGTGCAGTAGTCCAGGTAATCGGCCTGACTGACCCGCATGTGCTCCAGAAGTTGCCAAAGCGAATAGGCCTCAGGGAGGCCGTCCGGCTGAATGCCGCGGGCCGCAGGGGGGACGCCCCGCAGAATCTCGTCGGGCGGGCGGCGTGCGACGGTGGCGTCCAGTTGCGTGGTGAGAAGGGTGCGGAGTGCGTCGGAAGCAGCCATAGAGTGGCGTCAACAACCAAAAAACAGGGCGTGGCGCCGATCATCCAACGCCTTCCTGCACGGGAACCGAGCGGGGAGAAGCGAGATCCCCCCGAAAGACGGAACGCAGAGAGACGACACTCGCTATTCCCCCGAGTCCTTCGGCCGAAAGAGCACGCCTTCGGCCTCCTGGATGTGCCAGTCGGGGTCGGAATTGGGCACTGGAGCTAGAACGAGACGCCGGAGCACGAGCCGGGCCGCGGACGAGCCGACGCGAAACGTCACGTCGGATTCCGGCACCGACTGCAGCCTCCCCTCCCCCCCTAGTGGAAGACGAGGCAGCCGATCTTCGATGGACAGGGTGTCTCGACCTTCCCACTCTGTAAAAAGGATGAGCGACAGGCCTTGGGCCTGCATCGTGACCCTCTCCCCATCCTCGCCACGGGTCCCGACAGAATGGACTGTCCCCGCGGCCGGTACCGATACGGGGCCGTCGTACGTGAGATGGACCACCCGAGCGCGGGGACGGTCGGGAAGATCGGCGACGCCAAGTGCTTCTTGCGCGTCCGCCACCGATGCGGGACGCTCCTGTCCGGTGTCGAGAAGCGGGCGGAGAGACTGCGGCCCGAAGTGCTCGAACAGGTATCGGACACGCCGGTGGGCATCGGCACGAGTCTCATCCCGGGACGCCGCTGCGGCCGACGAGGCGCTGAGCTCCTGCCTCAGGTGCGCCACCTGGCTGCGTTCGGAGACGGAAAGGGCGCCCCAGGGGCCAACCGCCCCCAGCAGGAACAGAACACCAAAGACGGCGGGAAGGGGAAGTGCCGAGAATGCCCGCCGGCGAAGCACGTGCCAGGCGATCCATCCGAAGCAGAGCGTGATCCCAAGGACGGCAACCACCCGCACATAGCGAAACTCCGTCCAGCCGTGCTGCTGAATGCGCACCCAGAGCGCCCAGGCCGGCATCGGAAGGAGAGGCAGATACGCCACCGGAAACGCATCGAAAAGCGTCCCCAGCCATTTCCGCTCGTTGACGTCACGAAGGGGCTCAATAAGAAAGAGCGTGATCAGTCCGATCAGCGCCGCCCCCAGGGCCAACGGCGAAAGCAGATTGCTCGGCACCTCCCCCGTCATGAGAATCTTACCGCCGTAGGCGTACAAAATGACGAGGTAGAGCCCAAGGAGCGGCACCGCCAGAAATGCGGCGCCCCCGTACACGACCCGCTTCTGAAGCTCCGACACGACGGGATCCTGAGAGGCCCATTCGTCGACGAGATCCGGAAGCCCCGTGGCGACGAGCCCCACACCCCCAACGGCAAAAATCCAGGTGGCAATGTGAGCGTACACCGTCGCGCTGAAGCCGAGCTCGAAGAGGGAGTTGAACACCA
>JAHENZ010000021.1 GCA_018609755.1 Salinivenus sp.
TCCCTCCTGTCCCAGAATGTGGGCCAGCGAGCCATCAGGCGAGAGGACCTTTACGTGTCCCACCTTGTAGTCGGCCACTGCCATTTGACCGTCGTCCCGAACGGAAAGGTCGGCAATTCCTCCGAAGTAAAAGGCCTCCGTCTCGCTCACGCACAGGTCTTCCGTGAGGCGAAGTGCGTCCGTTGTTAGCGTCCAGTCGCCCAGAGCGGGACTGTCATCGGAGCGTCCGCATCCAACCAGAAAAAGAGTGAGGAGACACAGGCACGACAAGAGGCCGCGTGTTGAAAGACCGTTGGACATGGCGAAGGAGAGATTTGCGTCTTGGGGAGAGGAAAGAAGGTCACGCGTCAAGGTTGACGGTGTACCGCACGAGCGCCGGAGCCTCCCTCTCCGTCGTAGTGTGTCCGTAGGCCTTCCCGCCCTGCACGACCTCAAGCTCCACATCCCGCGGAAGCCGCACCTGATGGATCGTGTTCGTCTCGGGCGCAAGAATCCACCACGGTACGGTGGCAGATTCGGCTGTCTGCGCCGGGCGCTGGATCCACAGGCGTCCGTCGTCGCCAATGACGAGAGCGGTGAAGGTCGGCTTCGTGTCGGGCATTGCATCCGCAAACTGCTGACGGATGTCGGTCCGTTCAATGGGGGCCAGGGCGGAGTCCCGGTCGGCGTCCGTGACGGGCACTGGAGTCGTCGAGACATCTGCGAGGACCTCCGTGGTGCCGTCCAGTGCCGTCGCCTGGATCTGGAGGCTGTCGGTCCAGCCGTAGTAGAAGTGGTCATCGGGCCCGACGGCCTCCAGCGTCGATCGATCAAACGGGAGGGCTTCGACACCCACCCCCTGGCCTTCGAACGAGATGGAGATGTGCTTTCGTCGCTCGTGCAGAAGTGTATCGCCCAGGACGCCCGTTTCGCTCATGAGGCGCCAGGTGGCGGGGGCCGGGTTCCGGTAGCCTTCCTCCCGAGCGTGGTACGGATGAAACCGGGCGGCGAGCGTGTCGCCCAGCACCCGGACCGTTCCGAACGAGCCCCAGGCATCGGTGCCCCTCGGGCCTTGTTCTCTGGAAATCGTCACCGCTCGGGCCAATGAAGGAGACGGGAGCGGAGAGAATACCGTGAGCCGATCCGGGTCGGCGTCAAACACGTACATCGAGTCGCCCCGAGCGACCTCGACCGTCGTGGGAAACTGGAACTCGCCCGGCCCCTGTCCCTCTCGTCCGACTGTATCGATCAGCGTCCCGTCGGGGCGGAGCACCTTGAGGTGGGTGGCCTCCCCATCGAGGACGACCATGCGGCCCTCGCTCGTCACGTCGAGGTCCTGAATCGAGCCGAAGAAGTAATTTTCCGTCTCGCTCACGCGCAGGGTTTTCGTGAGCGTGAGCTCGTTCTCCTTCATCGTCCATTCACCCAGCGTCGAGGTATCGCTGGAGGTTTCGCATCCGGATAGGAGAAGACCGAAAAAAAGCAGACACAAACCGAATCCGGTTCTCGCGTTGAAATGGGACATGTCGAGGTGTTGAGTTGAAGGAGCAGACCGAGAGAAGGAAGTTACTTGCTGACGTTAACGGTGTACCGCACCAGGGCCGGGGCGCCCGCATCCGTCGTCGTCCGGCCGTAGGCGCGTCCATTCCGAACGGTCATGATCTGCACGTCCGACGGCAGCGTGGTCGTCCCCACCCACTGCTCGTCGGGCTGAGCCATCCACCACGCCGTGCTGTCGGGAGTTTCAGTGGGCCGCCCAAACCAGTACCGGCCCTCGTCGTCGACGAGAAAATGTTCGAAGGCCGGCTTCGTGTCGGGCACGTGCTCCTGCAGCGCGGCTCGCTCGTCCTTGGATCGATCACTCAGTGCCGCTTTCCGCTCATCCGGGGACACAGGCACAGGATCGAAGGGAATCTCGACGACTCGTTGCCGTTCACCGGTTTGACTGTACGTCGTGACGCGCAGGCTGTCGTTCCAGGCGTGGTGAAAAGCCCCCTCTGGGCCTAGGCTGAAGGAGGGGCGGCGGCTGAAGGGAAAGGACTGTCCGTCCGGATTGACCTGTCGAGAACGAACGGCAAACAGCGTATCTCCGACCTCACCGTCGCTCCCGAGATGTCGAATGACGGTCCGCGCCGTTGCTTTGCTCGCGGCCTGGGGAAACGGAAGATACGCGAAAAAGGCACCGGGTGTCTCGGGAGGAATCATCATATTTCGTGGGAGTCCAGTGCCCCCCTGAACGAGAAACGAATACGCGAAGGCCCCCTCCGGCGAAAAGACGGAGACGCTGCGGCTGTCCATCACGTAGAGGGAGTCCTCGCTCGTGAGCCCGAGCCGGAACGGACGCTGGAACTCCCCCGGCCCCTCGCCCGGGCGTCCAATCGTATCTTGCGGCGTGCCATCGGGGGTGATTACCTTGACGTGCCCGGCCGGCCCGTCGGCCACGTAGATGCGTCCGGTGTCGTCGACGGCCACGTTATAGATTTCACCGAAGTAAAAGTCCGGTCCCTCCACCAGGTGGAGCGTTTCCGTCAGGGCGAGATCTCCTTCCTGGACCGTCCATCCCTGCTTTTCACTCCCTCTACAGCCCCACAGGAAGACCAGGAGAGCAAGAACGGAGAAGACGGCGGAAGAGCGGATTCTGAAGGCCATGAAGAGCTTGCAGTGGCGATTCGGCGCACAGTGGAAACTGTAGGGACAGCAGGAGCACCTACTCTGAGGTCTGAATGTGATAGCGAACGAGCGCCGGCGCGCCTGCCTCCGTGCTCGTTCGCCCGTAGGCCCGGCCGTCCTTCACGGTCAGAATCGTAACCTCGGACGGCAGCGTCTCCGTCACCACGCGCTTTTCGTCGGGCATCGCCATCCACCACGCCGTGCTGTCGGGAGTGGCCGTGGGGCGCCCGAACCAGTACCGGCCTTCGTCGTCGACAAGAAAGTGCTCGAAGGCAGGCTTCGTGGCGGGAATTGCCTCCTGGATTTGGGATCGGTGCTCCTTGGGAATACGTTCGAGACGCTTCTTCTTCTCGTCGTCCGAGACCGAGACGGGGTCGAAAGGGAGGCGCGTGGGAGGGGCCGATGAGCCGTCGAACGAATGAGGGGTGACGCGGAGGCTGTCGTTTTGCCCAAAATGGATCCGGTCCTGCGGCCCCAAGGCGACGTGCGGCTGCCGTCCAAACGGAACCCCGAGAAATAAGTGCTTCTCCCCTTGCGGAATGGTTTCCATTCGGCGGGGGGGAGCAGTGATGAGCGTATCGGTGATCGATCCTTCCGGGGCGACTCGACACACGAAGAAGGAGCTCTCTTCGGGAGAGTCGGGAGGAGAGAGGGAAGTGTTCGACAGGAGGAATCCGGAGTGATTGCCGGGCACCATGAGGTTTTCCGCGAGGCCTTGATACTCCACCTGCACGTCGTGTGCGAAGCGGCCCGCCGGGCTGAAGACCGAGATGCGGCTATTTCGTGGATCGAGCACGTACAGGGAGTCGGCGGGCCCCACGACGACCTCACGGGGACCCTGAAATTCACCGGGGCCCTGGCCCGTACTGCCAAGGGAGTCGTGGAGTCCCCCCTCCGGCCCGATCACCTTGACGTGCCCGGCGTCATAATCCAGCGCGTAGGCGCGTCCGTCGCTGTCA
>JAHENZ010000022.1 GCA_018609755.1 Salinivenus sp.
CTCGCTGGAGAACGCCCACGACGCACTTGCGGACGTGGAGGCCGCCGGTTCGGTCCTCCAACATCAGCTGGCCGAGCACGACATCGACGGGACGCCGGCCGAGCTGGCAGACCTCACGCGTGGCGACTACCTCGACGACGGCCGAAAGCTCAAACGCGACGGAGACAAGGTGGTCGTCTGCTTCGGAAAGCACAGCGGCAAAACGCTCCGTGAACTTCAGTCCGACCACGCCGACTACTTTGAGTGGATGTACGACACGATCGACGAACTCCGTCCCCACATCGACGACGCGTTGGGGTAATCCCCTCAGAGGATCTTTACTTTGGACTCGGAGCATGACCGACCCGAATAGGCGCATGCGCATTTCGTACTGCGGATGTTGCGTCCCCCCCCATGTCCCCTATGCCATAACCTCATGATTCCCAGACTTATGACTCTGCTTCAATGACGGAGACGACCATTCAGAATCAGCTGTACGACTGGTGCTCCGACAAGCGCCACCCGGTCACCATCGACAACTGCGGAGCCTGCACGATCGGCAAAGCGGACCTCTTGAGCGTGACGAAGGCTCGCCTCGTGCACGAGTTCGAAATCAAGTGTACAGTGGCCGACTACGAACGCGACTTCCAGGCCAAAGATACGAAGCACAAACGCCTGGGCCGCGCGGACAACCGCCTCATGTCGCTGCCGAACTACTTCTGGTTCGCGACGCCGCCGGACCTGCTGGCGTTGGACGACCTCCCGGACTACGCCGGTCTCATGATCGTGGATGCGGACGGTTGCCACGAAGAAAAGCCCGCCCCCCGCATTCACTCCGACAACCTCTCAGACAAGGACCGCCGCTACATCGAACGCGGCCTCACCCACCGGTATTGGAACCACCGCACCGACTAACTACGTCCGGCCGTAGCCTCCGCGCCCCAACTCCGCACTCCATACTCCCCATTCCACATTCCCAATTCGACACTCGACATTATCCGCACCCCTGCCTGGACTCGAACCAGGATTTGCGGCTTAGGAGGCCACCGTTCTCTCCAGGTTGAACTACAGGGGCAGAATTTACTCAGCTAGAGACGATTTCAATGTCGATGTCGTACTCGTCGGTCGTAAGCGTGATGGTCCGGTTCTCATTTGCAAGGCCATAGTCCTCGATGGCGTCGGGAAATGTCCCCTCCGGTGTGTCCATGTTGAAGAGGGCATCGGCCACGACCTTCCAGTCCTGCGGCGTCAAGTGCACCGTGGCGCTGCGGCCTTCGGCCACCATCGGGGCATAGTCAAGCACCCGTTCCAGGTGGTTGATCGCCTGCTTGATGTGCTTGTTCTCGGGGATGTCGGGATCGAGCTCGGACATGAACGAATGAAATAGAATCAGACAAGAAGGCTGATTGCTTCCGCTCTACGAAGGGCCTCGGCGGCACGTTCCTCTGCCCCCTTCCGTACGGCCCGCGAAGAAAATGCCCGCCTGTCCATTGGTCCTGCAATTGCCACGACCCTCTGCGGAACGGTTTGCAGTGTACAGCCCACGGGACAGCCGTGCCCCCAGCCCTCGCGGGGGGCTCTGTGGATCCCGCGGTATGAGGCTTCGCTGTAAGATTTCCTCGCCTCCTGAGATGAAAGATTGCCGAAGGCACCTCTGCCTGTCCCGGTGCCCAACAGACCTCAGGCTGCGTTTTCGGTGCAGGCTTTGTATTCTCTAGTGCGTTCTCCAACACCACGTATATCCCCATGCGGTCCTATCTCGATTACCTTCAGGACATCCTCGACAATGGGACGAAACACGCCGACCGCACCGGTACCGGCACAATTCGCGTGTTTGGGCGACAGCTCCGGTTCGACCTCACGGAGGGCTTTCCCCTCCTCACGACGAAACGGGTCTGGATGCGGGGGGTGACGGAGGAGTTGCTCTGGTTCCTGCGGGGCGAAACCAACATTCAATCGCTCGTCCAGGCAGACGTGTCCATCTGGACCGATTGGCCCCTGCAGCAGTATCGGGAGGCGACCGGTGCCGACATCTCGCAGGAGGCGTTCGAGAAACAGATTGCGGAGGACGATGACTTTGCCGAGAAATGGGGCGACCTTGGACCGGTCTACGGCAAACAGTGGCGCGATTTTGCGGGGCCCGAGCGCCGGGTGGACCAGATTGATCGCCTGGTGGAGGGGTTGCGCGAAGACCCACAGTCCCGCCGTCACGTCGTGAGCGCGTGGCACCCGGCGCAAGTCGACGACATGGCCCTGCCGCCCTGCCATTATGCTTTCCAGTGCTTCGTGGAGGAGGGACCCCCTGGATCTCCCGACCGGCTGTCGCTACTGTGGCAGCAACGCTCCGTGGACAGCTTCCTGGGCCTGCCGTTTAACATCGCCAGCTACGCTTTGCTCACGCACATGCTGGCCCAGCAGGCCGACCTCACGCCCCACGAGCTCATCTTCCACGGCGGCGACTGCCACATCTACCAGAACCACGTGGAACAGGTGAAGGAGCAATTGACGCGCGAACCGTACGAGCGCCCCAGGCTCCGACTCCACCCCCAGGACGCACTCGACAACTACACACCCAACGACGTCAACATTGAGGACTACGACCATCATCCGGCCCTGAGCGCCCCCATCGCGGTGTAGAATACGACCGTCTGCCCGTGAGATGTGAGAACCTCCCCATTGAAACTGATCAGGAATCCGCCTTCTCCTCTCATGCCTTCCCCCGAATTGCCCGATAGAAACGCGTCTGAGCCTTTAGAAAAGAGCCTCCTCCCAAGCGACGCTCCCGACCCGTTTCCCCTCCTCGCCGAAGCCGCCTCACGCGTCCTGCGACGGCGCTTCCGGATCGTGCTCTTGATTCAGAGGACCTACGAGCGGATGCTGGCGCACTCCGACGTGCTCTCGGCCGTGTGGAAGGACCTGAAGACGATGCTGCGACTGGTACTCCGGTGGGGGAGTCGATCGTACCGGCAGGTGTCGTGGACGCCACTGGTTCTCATCGTCGGCGCGCTTCTGTACTTCGTCGTGCCGGTAGACCTGGTGCCGGACACCCTCGGAGCCCTCGGATTCGTGGACGACGTGACGGTCATCTCGACGGTCGTCCGACGCGTCCGGCACGAGCTCGATCGCTTCCGCCGCTGGGAAGAAACCGCTGCTCTCCCAGAATAGGGCCTGCATGCGGATCGTACCTCCCGTACTCATGACGCTCTCATGCCCTCTCGCCGGAAACCGGGCACGGCTACGCCTTCTGTCTCCCCAGCACTCAGCACGAGACAATGACGCTACAACTGATTCTCGCCCTCGTCGCCGGCCTCCTCACCGGGGCCCTCATCGCCTGGTACCGCCGATCTGCAAATGATGAGTAAAGCGTGACACGTGAGTTCTTCCCTTCTACTACCCCCACACTCCCACACGCACACACATTTTCCGGCAGAACAGAGAGAAACGAGCAAAAGAGCCACCACCGATAGGCCGAAGCCGTCTCCTCCAAGCCGCCTACGGCACGATCTGCTCCCCATCTTCGTCCGTCAAGATCAGAGCATCCACCGGACAGATGGCAGTCGCCTCCTCCAACCGCCCGGCATCGATGTCCGGGGTCTCGTCCTGAAAGTCGACAATGTTTTCCTGGTCAATGACAAAGATCTCGGGGGCCAGATTGGTGCAATTCCCCGACCCAATGCAAAGTGTGCGGTCAATTCCCACCGTCATGCCACTGATCTCGCGCTCGCGGTAGTCGTCGTCCATTCGTCTACGAAAAGATTACTAGGGAGAAATCCGTTGAAAATCGATGTCTCCCACGATACGTCGGGAGACGCGTTCCAGGGTGGCGCATTCCAAAAAGGGACGTTACAACCCGAAGAGAAGCACTTCTCAAGAGGCCGCTTCACTCTGAAGAGTCTCCCTCCGAACGGCTCTCGAGTTCTCGCTCCTTCGCCAACGAATCGTCCAGGAGGTTACCGGCAATCTGGATGAAGTCGCGCTCGGTGATGATGCCGACGAGCCGTTCCTCCCGCACCACGGGCAGCGCTCCGATCTGATGCTCGCGCATCATCTCGACCGCCTCCAGCGTCGCCCGCTCCGGCGAGACCGAGATGGGATCCTCGACCATAATTTCTTTCACCGGAACGCCGCCCTCCGGCACCTCCGTCCGCTCGGCCATGTGCCGCAGCAGCGTCCGATGGCTCACGAGTCCCACCAGACGGTGCTGCTCATCTTCGACCAGCACGTGGCGGATGCGCTGCCAGTCCATGAGTCGCGCCACAAACTCGATCGACTCCTCCTCGTGGACGGTAAACAGCTCAGTCGTCATGTAGTCTTCGACGTTGGTGTCCTTCATGCCCGTAGGCGTGTAGCCCTCTTCGAGAGCAGCCAGAGACCACTCGTGAACGGGCGCTCCCTCCTTCTGCCGTTCGACCATGCCGCGCGTGAGGGCGCCGAGCCGCTCCGCCCGCGACCCGACACCTTTCATTCGAGCCATAGAGTCGAGCTGCCACTGGGCCCCCGTCTGTTGCGTCTCCACTCGTTTCTGGATGATGCCGAGGTACCGCTCGATGTCAGAGTCGCTGATGTCAGAGTTGCGGAGGCCCGACTCTGCGCGAGGCAACAGCGTGTCGAGGATGAGCTCGTGGGCCGGCCGCTTCGAGCCGTCGAGCCACGTAAACTGTGAGGCGAGGCCGTTGCGCGCCGCCGCAATGAAGTTGTGACGGGCGTCGTCGAAGTCCATGTCGCGGGATACGTCCTGGTACTCGTCGGCCAGCCCCGCCACGAGGCCGTACCAAAAGACGGCATTGGCAATCTCGTCGATGACGGTGGGGCCGGACGGCAGCACGCGGTTCTCGATGCGGAGGTGGGGCTTGCCGTCCGTAATCCCGTAACAGGCCCGGTTCCAGCGGTACACGGTGCCGTTGTGGAGCTGGAGTGCCATGAGGTTGGGCACCTTCCCTTCCTCCAGCATCTCCAGCGGCTGCTCGTCGAGCTCTGTGGTGAGCAGCACCCGGAATCGGGAAATGTCCTCCTTGAAAATCTCCAGCACGGACTCGTCCACCCAGTCACTGCCGAAGTGCACGCGCGGACGCATCTCCCGGAGATACAGGTTGCTGGAACGGGTGTCCACGGCCTGCTGGAAGAGGGCGATGCGGGTTTCCCGCCACAGACGCTTGCCGAAGAGGAGAGGCGAATTGGTTCCCGCCGCCAGGCAGGGCGCTGCCACCACCTGCGCGATGTTGTAGTAGCGCGGAAACTCCTCGGGCGACACCTGGAAGTGGGTCTGGAAGCTCGTGTTACACCCTTCCAGCATGATGGAGTCGTGCTTCAGGAAGAGCTCGTCGACCCCCCGTATCTGGTACTGGCCCGGCCCTCCTCGAAGTCGGCCCAGCGCGTCGTTGAGCGCATAGTAGCGAGGCCGAGGCGTCATGTAATCGAGGGCAAAGTCCGACAGGTGCGCCGTCGGGAGGATGCCGGTCATGGCAATGTCGCCGCCCACCTCCTGCGTGAGCGCCCGCACCTTCTCGATGAGCCCCCCCGTGGCCTGCTCCATCTCCCGGAAGCAGTCGCCTCCGTATTTGAGCGGGTCCATGTTGAACTCGATGTTGAACTTCGTGAGCTCCGTGACGATCCGCTCGTCGGTGTTGCGCTCCAGCACCTCCTCGATGATGGGCGCTGGCGCCCCCCGCTCGTCAACCATAAACAGTTCCTGTTCGGCCCCAATTCGCCGCACGCCGGACTCAAACATGTCCTCGTGCAGCATCAATTCCAGAGCCCGAACATCCTGAATCAGATGGTTCGTAAATTCCCGCAGAACGGACGGATCCGCGTCTCGGTGTACGTTGTGCTCACCCATAATAGTCGATCGTGCTGTCGTCAGAGTAAGTGCAGTCCAAACGGACGAAGCGCTTCCGTCCGTCCTTTCGAACGAAAATTGTGGTTTCCCAAACGGAACACGCCCCCCACCTCTTTCGGCACACGGTCGCCTCTGATCCCAGGCATCCCACGAAGAAAGGGGAGAGAAGAAGGGAATATAATTAAACTTCTGCAAACCAACCCAGTGACCTTGCACAACGACTCTGGCGGTTTTGAGCGTCGGGTCCCTGACGCCCCAATCGTCAGCGTTTGCCGGCAGCGGTCGATCCCGAGCATATTCCGCGCAGGAGAGACAGACGGAAACAGCGTCACGATCTCTGCGATTTCTCGCGCTTCAGTTGTGCAAGCCCACTAGCGAAGAGACTGTTTTGGTTTCTGAACCAAGGTTCCCCCAACGTCGCTCCCCCTTAGACTACAGACAAGCAGTACACGTGTGGGCGAGACTATCTGTTGATTTCAACCATCCCGCAGTCGTCAGGAGATCGTCAAATCAAAACAGTCTCCAAGAACGGGATCGGGCATGCAATCGCAGAAACCTCGGGATTGACACCACCGTTCAGATCGATTGGGCACTTAACTGTTTCTTGATTGCCGCACCGTAGGATGATTGCTGACCAGAGGCATGCGTGGACGAGATGGGGTTCCCTCCTTGGGCTCGTTGCAGGACTGGTGCTTGCAGGCGCCCTGCTTTCCCGAGCGACTGCTCAGCCCGCTCCGTCTCCCGACCTCTCCGATCAAAAGGCTCAGAAGCTTTTCGTTCAGGGCCTCACGCAGTCCTATTTGGAAGATTATGAGGAAGCCATCTCACTGTTTGAGAGCGCCCTGGAGGTGTCCCCCCAGCAGCCGGCCATTCTCAGTGCCCTATCGGAGGCAGAAGCCGGTCGGAATAATGTAACGTCCGCTATTTACTACGCCCGACAGGCCCGGACGAATGCCCCCGACGAGCCGTACTATTATCACACCCTTGCAGACCTCCTCCGGGTGGCTGACCAGCCGGCGGAGGCCATGGACGTCTACCGGTCGCTGCTCTCTCGCTTTCCCAATGATCGGGACGCTCGTCTGGCTCTCGCCCGTCTCCAGAAAGAGAGCGGCGCTCCCCGAGAGGCCCTGCGCACCTACGAGACCCTGCTGGAAACGACGGAGCATCCGCAACCGCAGGCATACGCTGAGATGCTGGCCCTCTACCACGAGGTGGGCAACGAAGAGGGGCTCGAGCGTACGCTGAAGGCACTCATCGACCTCCGACGCAATACGTCCCGCTACCGTGAGCTACTGGGGCAGCTGTACACGCAGCAGGACCGATACAATGACGCCATTCCGCTCTTTGAGGCCTTGCTTCAGGAGCGTCCGAGCAATCCCCGTCTCCTCAGTCGCCTGAAGATGCTGTATACCGAGACCGGAAAATCGCAGAAGGCGCAGACGGTTGGGGCCACCGCTTCGACCACCACCGCTCCGTCTCAGCTCGTCGCCCGCGCCCGGTCCTTTTACAATCAGGCCTCTTCGTCCGACACGGCCACGGTTCAGTCCGCCGTAGAGCTGCTTCAACGCGCCCTGAAAACGGCGCCTACGCAGGTCGAGGCTCTCGACCTGCTGGGGACGATTTACTTCGAGCAGGGACGCTATGAAGCGGCGGCCCCACTTTTCCAGCGGGCGATTAACGAGAACCCTCGAGACCCGAGCCGCTGGCGATATGCGGCAACAGCGCATCTCCGGGCCGACTCTCTCCGGCAGGCCGCTACGATGGCCGAAGAGGGACGACTGCTCTTCCCGGGCCGCTACGACCTCACGCGGATTGAGGCCTTCTCTCGCCTCCGTCTCGGGGAGGTCGAAACGGCGCTGTCTCGCTTCCAGGAGGCCCGCTCGCAAATGGACAGTTCGACGGTCTCCGCCGCCGAGCGCGCTGAGTTCCACGCCGGACGGGGGCACGCCCACCAGCGGCTCGGCCACGTTCAGAAGGCCCACGCCGCGTACGAACTGGCCCTCCGTCTCGACGCCCAAGCCCCCATGGCCCTGCGACAGTATCCGTACAGCCTTGCGCAGCAATCGGACCGCCTGGATCGTGCCCTGGAATTGGCACAGCTGGCGGTTGACGTACTCGGCGCCACCCCTGAAACTCTCGACCACCTTGGCTGGGTCTACTTCAAGCGCGAAAACTACTCGGAAGCCGAGGCCGTGTATGAGAAGGCGCTCGCGTCCGGAACGGTGAGCGCCCAGTTGTACGAGCATTTCGGCGACGTACAGCACGCCCTCGGCAACGAGTCACGGGCCCAGGCGTACTGGAAAAAGGCGCTCGACCGGGCCCCCGACCGGGGATCGGTCCGGCAGAAGCTCAATTCGAGCCCGCAGAGCTAACCGGTTCGTCCCCTCCTCGTCCTCCTCTTTCCCCGTTGCGTACGCATCTGTGATTTCCGAATCGCCTTCCCTCCCCCGACTTCTGATGCTTGCTCTGGGCGTGGGCCTGGCCGTTTTGGGTTGCAGTGGCCCCTCCACGACCCGTGCCCCCTCGGCCCTCCCCGCCGCGTTCCCCGATCACTCTGCCGAGCAAATCCGAACCTCCCTCCGACAGTCGACCGACACCCTTCAGCGATTTTCCGCGACGGCCCGCGTCTCCGTCCGAACGCCTTCAGACAACCGCTCCTTCAACGCACAGATCCGGCAGGAGAAGGCCGATTCGTTGTTCATGCGGTTTAGTCTTTTCGGGTTTGAGGGGGGACGCATGCTGCTGACGCCCGACAGCGTATTCTTTTACGACAGCCGCGAGAATACCCTTCGCGTCGGCCCTGTAGACAAGGCCCAGCAGATCCTTCCTGCGCCCGTCGCCTCCGATGAGGTCTTCGGCAACATGCTCGGCATTGTGGCCCCCGACGAGCCGACTGATTGGACCGTCACGGCCGACAGCAGCCGCTACTACCTATCCGATCCGACGGGGCAGCGAACGTGGACGGTGGACCCCCGCCGCTGGCGCGTCGTTCGATACACGAAAACCGACGGCAACGGAACGCTTCTTGAGGAACGTCGCTTCGCCAACTTTCAATCGACGAAGGGCCTCACCCTCCCGTACCGCGTGATCTTTCAACGCCCTCAGGAAAACTTGAAAGCGCAAATTGACTATAAGGAAATTCAGCTCAATCCCGCAGGGCTGTCCTTTGCGCTGGACGTGCCATCCAACGTTCCGCGCAAGCCGCTTCGCTGACTTGTCCGCTTGATGGCACTCATTGACCCTGTGCCCAATGCGTCTCCCGTGGCTCCCCGACTGGCGTCGCTCGCTTGCCTGCGTCCGGCTGGCGGCCCTCTTGCTTCCGATGGTGCTGCTTGCTCCCAGGATCTACGCGCAGGAGGACCTGCAGGCCCGTCGAGCGTCGACCGAGGAGCGGCTTCAAAACTTGAAACAGCAAATCCAGCAGGACCAGTCCCGCCTTCAGGAAACGGCCAAGGCTGAAGAAGCGACCCAAGAAAAGCTGGAGTCTCTCCAGCGCGAAATTGCGCTTCGCGAAGAGTTGGTGTCCACCTACCAGCAGCGACTCGACGAATTGGAGCGGGAACGCGGCAGTCTCCGCGACACCCTTCAGCAACTGGAGGGACGGCTCGACGACCTTCAGCAGGAGTACCAGCAGCGCGTCCTCCACGCCTACAAGTACAACCGCATCCCGGACCTGGCCCTGATCCTGGCCTCCCGCTCCATCAATCAGATGCTCGTGCGCATCCGGTATCTCCAGCGCTTTGCGCAGCAACGTCAAAATCAGCGGTCGGACGTGAAGCAAGCCGCCGCGCGGGTGCGCCGGTCTCGGGAGAAGCTGAAACAGAAACAGGCTCAAACGCAGGAGTTGCTCGCGGAGGCCCGTCTGGAGCGCGAGAACCTGGAAGCGCTGAAGACCGATCGGCAGGAAGTCATCGAAAACCTGCGGAGCCGCCGATCAGAGCTAAAGGAAAAGATTCAAGAGAAGCAGGCGCAGGCCCGGCAGCTGGAGGAGCAAATTCGCGAGATTGCGGCCAAAGTTGAACGGGCACGCGAACAGAAGCCGGAAGCCCAGCAGGCGGAGCAGGCGGCCCTCTCGGCCAACCTCTCGGCCTCATTCGAGCAAAACAAAGGAAATCTTCCGTGGCCCGCCGAGGGGGCGATCACCGAAGGATTCGGTAATCGCGTGGATCCCGTGCATGGAACCCAAACCTATCACCCCGGCATCCTCATCGCCACAAATCCGGAGGAGCGGGTGCGGGCCGTCTTCCGCGGCACGGTGAGCGGCGTGGACTTCGTGCCGGGCTACGGAACGTACTTGGTGGTGCGGCACGGGGAGTACCTGTCGGTGTACAGCAACTTCTCCACCCTGTACGTGGAAGAGGGCCAAACGGTGGACGCGGGCGAGGTTCTCGGGCTGTCTGGCACGGACGAGCAGCCGCGGGGCGCTGGGGTTTTTTTTGCCGTCTTCGACCGGTCGCAAAACAGTTCGGTCGATCCGACCTCGTGGCTTACGGCTCGATAGAGCGATTTGAGAGCTGAATTTCGGGGCTCCCGTCCCACGGGGTTACGTCCCTCTCTCCAGTACTGGACCGGATTCACAAAAACCTTTCTGCCGGTCGGGATCGGCAGTTTGGGGTTGGACACTCACGCGGCGTATTTTAACGCTGGTTCATCCTTCTCTCTGTACGCAACCCTTCCTCCTCATGGCTACCCACTACGACTGCGTCATCATTGGCAGCGGCCCCGGCGGCTACGAAACGGCCGTGCGCGCTTCGCAGCTCGACATGAAGACCGCAATTGTCGAAAAGGATAAGCTCGGCGGTGTGTGCCTCAACGTCGGCTGCATCCCGACGAAGGCCCTGTTGAAAAGTGCCGAGGTGATGGCGGAGTCCACCCACCTGTCCGACTTCGGGCTGGAGCTGGACGGCTCCGTCTCCCCCAACTTCCCGAAGGTGATTGAACGAAGCCGTGGGGCGGCCAACCAGATGAATCAGGGCGTCCAGTTCCTGATGAAGAAAAACGACATTGACGTGCTGTACGGCCACGGTCGGCTCGCCGACGACAGCACTGTTGAGATCGAGCCGTCGGTGAACATGGACGGAGAGGAAATCGGCGAGGAGCAAACGGTGACGGCCGACCACATTATCCTGGCCACCGGCGCACGCCCGAACGAGCTCCCCTTCCTCCCCATCGACGGCGAGAACGTGATCAGCTCGACGGAGGCGATGCTTCAGACGGAGCAGCCTGACTCATTGGTGATCGTGGGGGCCGGCGCTATTGGGGTCGAGTTTGCCTACTTCTACCACCACATGGGGACGGACGTGACGCTCATCGAGGTGATGGACCGCATCGTCCCCAACGAGGACAAGGACGTGTCCAAGGAGTTGGCGAAGGCGTACAAGCGGATGGGCATTGACGTGATGACGAGCGCTGGCGTGCAGGGGGTGGACGACAGCGACACGCCGCTGGAGGTGGAAGTGGAAACCGACGACGGCACTGAACACATCGAGTGCGACCAGGTCCTCTCCGCCGTGGGCGTGGTGGGCAACGTCGAAGACATCGGCCTCGAAGAAGTGGGCGTCGAAACCGACGGCAACGACATCGTGGTGGACGACTACTACCGCACCAACGTGGACGGCGTGTATGCCATCGGCGACGTGACCGGGGCGCCCTGGCTCGCGCATAAGGCCAGTCACGAGGGCATCCTCTGCATCGAGAAGATCGCAGGCCACGACGTGCGCCCCATCGACAAGAAGGACATCCCGGCCTGCACCTACTGTCAGCCCCAGATCGCGTCCGTGGGCTATACCGAAGAGGAGGCCAAGGAGGAAGGCTACGACGTGAAGGTGGGCAAATTCCCCTTCAAGGCCAACGGCAAGGCCGCAGCACTGGGTCACCAGGACGGCTTCGTCAAAACGATCTACGACGACAAGTACGGCGAATTCCTGGGCTGCCACATCATCGGCAACGACGCAACGGAGTTGATCGCCGAGGTGGTGGCCGCGCGCAAACTGGAAACGACGGGGCACGAGATCATGGAGTCGATGCACCCGCACCCAACGCTGTCGGAGGCAGTGATGGAGGCGACCCGCGCCGCCTACGGCCAGCCCATCAACATCTAACTCCCGGCCTCTTCCGTCCCATTCCGGCCCCGTTCTCCTCGGAGGACGGGGCTTTTTCTGTATCAGAATGGAGTACGGGGGATTTCCTCCAGGCACTGCTCTCGTCCAACGAGAACGATCGAATCCCCGCCTTGCACTGTTTCTTCACTGCCGGGGGCTCTTAGAGACCGTTTTGATTTCACACGCTGGCGTCAGGAGTCTCCCGTGACGACTGTAACCTGGTCGATTCCAGCCGTTCTACGCTCCAACATTCCTCGCGAACCTCCTGGGGAAAACGGAACGGCATCGTTAATGAACACGACTCAAAAATCAAAACACCAGTCTCTCAGACCGTGAAAAATATCCAACCCACGAACCGTCCAGCGGCCCTGAGGTAACCAACGAGTTGCTATCTGGTATGATATATGCAGTACTTCCCGGTACACTTGCCGAACGAGAGTATGGATCCCAACAATACTGAGACCGGTCGCCTCCTCTCTGGAACTGCACAAACGGTGCAGGCGCTGTACAAATAGCCTCCAGGAGAGATAAATACCGGGCGTCCAGATCCGGACTGCTAGTGGGCTTGCACAACTGAAACGCGAGAAATCGCAGGTATCGTGACGCTGTTTCCGTCTGTCTCTCCTGCGCGGAATATGCTCGGGATCGACCGCTGCCGGCAAACGCGGACGATTGTGGCGTCAGGGGACCGCGCTCAAAACCGCCAGAGTCGTTGTGCAAGGTCACTCGACGCTCCAGCGTCTCTTCTTCGTAGAAGGAAGGGGTATCGACGACTCCCAATTGACGAAACGATCTGAAATGGCAAAGTCTAACCACGTCACGTTAGAAGACATTGCCAAGAAACTTGGCATTACCAAGGTCACCGTTTCCAAGTCGCTTCGCGACCACCCCGACATCTCTACGTCGACGAAAGAAAAGGTAAAAGAAAAGGCCGACGAACTGGGATACAGGCGAAATCGACTGGCACAGTCTCTCACTCTAAATAAGACAAACACGATTGGGGTCATCGTCCCAAAAATCTCGCATACGTTTTTCTCAGACACGCTAGAGGGAATCAATAGAGTAGCATACGACAACGACTACGAAATCGTACTGTGCGTGTCAGAAGAGAAAGAAGAACGAGAAAAATCTCACGTTGACACCTTGCTGTCGATGCAAGTGGATGGTCTCCTCATCTCTGTCTCGGAGGAAACATCCAGCCCCGAGCACCTCCAGGAAATCACCAATCAAGGCGTCCCCCTCGTCCTCTTCGATCGTCGGATTGACGGCGTCGACGCCGCGTGCGTGACGGTGGACGACCAGGGAGGTGCCTACAAGGCTACCGAGCACGCACTCGATCGAGGCCTCACCGAAATCGTTCACATCTCGGGATACTCGAACGTCAACATCGGGAAAAACCGGCAAGCGGGATACGAGAACGCCCTCCGTGATCATGGGCTCACGCCCGACGACGAGTGGATCATTGAGGGCGGATTTGGAGAGGCCGACGGGTATTGGGGTGGGGTTGAGATGATCGAGCGTGGAATCAATCCGGATGCGATTTTTGCCGTCACCTTCCCGGTGGCACTGGGGGTTGAGGACGCGATTCGCCGAAAGAAGCCATCAATCAGAGACAGCCTGCAGATCTACTCGTTCGGCCAGCACGAGCTCAATCGCTTCTTCTCGAACCCGCACACCTCCGTTCATCAGCCCGCCAAGAAGATTGGTAGCGAGGCGATGTCCTTGCTTCTAAAACGGATGGACGACCCGGACGCCGACATTTTGGACGTTGAACTCCCGACGCACATTGTGGAAGTCCAGGAAGATGCCCTCCCCCCCTACCTGGACGACGGTTCCTAATACCGAATCCATTTACAGGATTCGGGGATGTAGGTATGGAAGTATGAACACATGCACGTGGAAGACGCGTCCATACTGCAGCGTCAGCTATGATTCTTACGGTAGGTCAAATTCGAAAAAGCGACCCGTTTGTGGCGCCGTTGGAGTCCAACGGCGCTACAGGGGCGATTTTGAACGGAATCGCAAAACATGTGCGCGGCGTGTCGGGACTCTTCATGCCCAAACATTGACGGTGGACGCAGCAATACCTACATACTTCCAAATTTCCATACACCAGCGAATCTTGCGGCGTTGGTGTCATTCCCCCAGCCGATACGTCTCTTTGGCGAGCCCATAGGCCAGCGCGTGGGCCATCTCGTGCGCCTCTTTTTCGGTGACGATGTGCCGCGCCACGAGACTCGCCAGCACGTTGGCGTCCACGCGCCGCGACAAGTCGTGACGGGCGGGGATGGAGCAAAAGGCCCGCGTGTCGTCGTTGAAGCCGGCCGTGTTGTAGATGCCGGCCGTCTCAATCGTGCGCCGCCGGTACCGTTGCATGCCTTCGATGCTGTCGTGAAACCACCAGGCCGGCCCGAGAGTGAGGCAGGGGTAGTGACCGGCCAACGGCGCCAGCTCCCGCGAGTAGGTCGACTCGTCTAGCGTGAACAGGACGAGGGTGAAGTCGGGGTCGTTGCCGTACGCGTTGAGTAGTGCTTCGAGGTTTTCCGTAAACTCGGTCCGCACGGGAATGTCGCCGCCCTTATCGGGTCCGAACCGCTCGTACACGGCCTGATTGTGGTTCCGGTAGGCGCCGGGATGGAGCTGCATCACGAGCCCGTCCTCGGTGCTCATGCGGGCCATTTCCATGAGCATGTTCGCCTGAAAGAGCCGTTCGTCCTCTTCGTCCGCCTCTCCGCGGAGGGCCTTCTGAAAAATCGCGTCCGCCTTGGCCTCCGAGAGCTCGTTCGTATATGGCTCGAGCACGGCGTGGTCGGTGGCCGTGGCGCCCATGGACTTGAAGAACGCCCGCCGGTCTTCCAGGGCCTCGATAAAGTCCGCGTACGAGTCGATGGTCATCCCGCACCGCTCGCGGAGCTGGTCGAGGTGATCATCCCAGTCGGGCGCGGTGATGGTGAAGAGGGCATCGGGGCGGAAGGTCGGCCGCACGGTCCCGTCCCAGTCCGACTCTCGAATGGCCTTGTGATGCTCCAGCGAATCGGTGGCCGCGTCGGTGGTGCACAGCACCTCCACGTCGAAGTCCTCAAACAGCGCGCGGGGCCGGAAGTCCTCCGACTGCAGCTGCTCGTTGATCTGGTCGTAAACGTGCTGAGCCGAGTCCCCGTCCAGCTTGTGCTCGACCCCGAAGACCTCGGACATCTCGTGGTCCAGCCACGCCCCGGTCGGCGTCCCGCGAAACAGGTAGTAATGCTCGGCAAAGCGCTGCCAGATTTTGCGGGGATCCTCCTCCACCGGCGTGCCGTCGCGGGTGGGAATCCCCAGATCCTCCAGCCGAACGCCTTGGGAGTAGAGCATCCGGAAGATGTAGTGATCCGGAATGATGAGCAGCGAGGTCGGCTCCGGAAACGGCTCGTCGTTGGCGAGGAGGCGGGGCTCGACGTGCCCGTGGGGGCTCACGATCGGGAGATCCTTCGTCTCCTCGTACAGCGACCGAGCGATGCGCCGAACGGACGGATTGGGGTCGAAGTATCTGTCGTCGTGAAGGGTCAGAGGCTCCATTTTGATGGATGAGTCAATTCAATGAGATTACTGATACGTGAATGAGCTCCTTTCGCTTTATTTGGGTATGCCCCCCTCAATCCGGAGCGCCGTTGGACTCCAACGGCGCTACACGGTGATTACCCCGGGGGGACAAAGGAGCGGGAGGGCAAAAAAATGCTCTACCCAAAGGTGTCCGCGTGACGCCGATACAGGTCGCCCATCGTCGCGACCAGCTCTTCGAAAAAGCTATAACCGCGATCGTACGTCTCCACTAGATCCGGAGATGGCTGAAAGCTCTCGCCCATCGCGACCATGGCGCCGGAAGCCTGCGTGAGATCGTCGAACGTGCCGTCCGCCGTAAAGCCCAGCATGCTCTCCCCCACGAGGGCCGCGTCCGGGGTGCGGGTGCGCTCCACGGGCACGTCCAGCGTATGGGCCACGATTTTCGGCCAGAGCGCCGACCGTGCGCCGGACCCGCCGATGCGCATCCGGTCGTAGTGGAATCCATTTTCCGTGGCCGCATCCTGCACCATTCGAAGGGCGTAGGCAACCCCTTCGAGGACAGAGCGCGTCAGGTGCGCCCCGGTGTGAAACTCCTTCAGTCCGAAGAAGGAGCCCGAGGCCACGTCCCCAATTCGCGGATCGCGCTCGCCCGTCAAAAACGGAAGGCAAAACAGTCCGTCGGCCCCTGCGGGCACCTCTTCGGCCCGCGACATGAGCTCCTCGTAGGAGACCTCCGATTCCAGCTTGTCGCGGTACCACTGAAGGGTGACCCCGGCGTTGTTGATCGCCCCGCCGACGGCCCAGCGCCCCTCCATCAGCGCGTAGGTCTGCAGGCGCATTTGAGACGGATCGTCCAGCACCGGGGTGGTCGCACAGCCGCGAATCATGGCCGTCGTCCCCAGATTGCAGACGGCCACCTCTTCGCCGTACCCCCCCATGCCCAGAATCATCGCCCCGCCGTCGTACAACCCCGGAAGCACCGGCGTATTTCGGGGCAATCCCAGGGCCTCGGCTGCCTGCGCCGTCAGCTCCCCGTGGAACGCGTCTCCCCGCACCACCTCCGGTAGCGACGCCCGATCGAGACCGATCCACTCCAGTACGTCGTCGTCCCAGTCCGAATCGTGAATGTTGAGGAGCTGAGTCGCGGAGGCAATGCTGGGTTCGGTGACAAATTCGCCCGTCAGGTTTTCCATCAGGAAGCTTTTGAGGTCGGAAAACCGAGCGGCCTTCGCGAACACGTCCGGCCGTTTCTCCCTGACCCACACGAGCTTCGAGAGCGTGTAGGTGAAGAGCGGTGGGCACCCCGTGCGGCGGTACAGGTCCTCCACGGGGAGGGTCGTGCGAATCTGCTCCATCACCTCCTTGGGCCGATCGTCGAGGAGCGTCATCATCCCCGTCAGGGGACGGCCCTCCGCATCGAGCGGAAGAAATCCGAACTGGTACCCCGAGAGCCCGAGGAACGAGATGGAATCGCGATGGGGACGCGCCACTTCCGTCGTCAATTCAGTAATCACCCGCAGGAGCGCCTCCGGATCGTGCTCGAACGCGCCCTGCTCGGAGCGAAGGGCGGGCGTCCGCGCGGATTCGCGGGCCCGGATTTTCCCTTCCGGCGACACGGCACCTACCTTCACGTTCGTGGTGCCTACGTCAATGATCAGAGCGAGACTCATGCGCCCACCTCCGCCCTCGTTCCGCGAACGAGCACGTCTGGATTCGCAATCTCGTCGGGCACCGTCCCGTGGAGCACCTTCTCAATGTCCTCCACGTTTTTCTCGTCCATCAGACGGAGGGACCGCTCCGTGTAGCTGCCCACGTGCGGCAGGACAATCACGTTGTCCAGTTCCAAAAACGGATGATCCTCGCGGATCGGCTCCCGCTGGAGCACGTCCACACCAAGCTTCGCGATCTTCCCCGATTCGACTGCCTCCGCGAGAGCGTTCTCGTCGGTCAGTTCGCCGCGAGCCGTGTTCACGATGTACACCCCGTCCTTCATCAGCCCGATCTCCTCCTCCCCGATCATCTCGAAATTCTCAGGGTTGTGGGACGCGTTTAGCGAGATCAGGTCTGCACGACGGACGAGATCGTGGAGGTGCGTCGGTTCTACCCCTGCCTTTTCGAGCACTGGATCGGCAATGTTCGGGTCGTACGCCAGTACGTCGGCGCCGAACCCTTCGCTGATGATTTCACCCACCCGGCTGCCGATGTTGCCGTAGCCGATGACGCCCACCGTCATGTGGGACAGCTCCCGCCCCACGAAGTGACGGCGCTGCTCCCACTCCAACGCCTTGCTGGCCTGAGCGCCGGGCACCACGTCGCGCAGGCACGCCATGATGAGGCTGAGGCTGAGCTCCGCCACGGCGTCCCGCTCCGGTTCGCCGGCAATGCGGGTCACGATCACTCCGGTATCGGTGGCGGCCTCCAGATCCACGTTGTCACACCCAATGCCGTGACGGGCCAGGAGGAGGAGTTCGTCATTCTCCTCAAAGAACACTCGCGGAAAGTGTGGGGTCACACTCGCCACGATAAAGGGATACTCGTCCAGTTCGTCGACCAGCGTCTCTCCGTCCACCTCCGGGTCGAACTGGAAGCGCTGGACCGGCCCGAGGGCCTCCAGCCGCTCCAGCAGCTCGGGAAAATGGCGCCCGAACGTGGACGAGTTGACGATCGCCGTTTGAATGTCGTCTTGATCGATCATGAGCAGTCTCTGCGTTGGGACATCTGGAAATTGCCCTGTTGTGAGATGCAACCGTTTTGCCCGATTGACAGCGGACCACCGACGGCAAACCGGCGCCCTTTGTGGAGCTCCTCTTCGCTCAGTTCAGGGCACGGTTCGCCGCGGTCGGCCGTCCGCCGTCCATACACAGCCCGATGCTTACGACTCGGGCTCAATTTCAGCCGGGTGTGCACGCACTGGACTTACTCCCCCCACTCCGTGTGGAACGTGCCCTCGGCGTCACGTCGCTCGTAGGTGTGCGCCCCAAAGCAATCCCGCTGGGCCTGAATCATGTTGGCCGGGAGGTCGGGAGAGGTCAGGGACTCGAAGTAGTCGAGCGAGGCACTGTGGCCCGGCACCGGAAGGGCCGCCGCTCGGGCCGCCTGCACCACGCGCCGAAGGGCCGGAATGGCGTCGTTGTACTCGGACTGGAAGTTCGGCGCTGCTATCAGATTGTCCGGATACGGCGTCTCGTCGTACGCCGTGCGGATGGGATCGAGCAGCGTCGACCGAATGATGCACCCGTCCTTCCAGATGCGGGCCACGGTGGACAGATCCAGGTCGTACCCGCGCTCCTCGGAGGCCACGTTCAGCAGCTTGATGCCCTGCGCGTAGGAGGAGACGGTGGAAATGTAGAGAGCCTCTTCGAGATCGTCGAGGAATTCCTGTGAGAGGGACTGCTGCGGGCGTCGCACCTTGTACTGTCCTCCGATCCGACCTCGCTCATCCTTCACAGCCGACAGAAAGCGTCCCTCCACCGCCGCCGACATCGTCGGGACGGGCACGCCGTAATCGAGCGCGGACTGCACGCTCCACTTGCCGGTGCCCTTCTGCTTGGCAGTGTCGAGGATCTTGTTGATCAGGAAGCCGTCGCCCCGATCGTCCTTCTGCCTGAGAATGTCAGCCGTAATCTCGTAGAGATACGCCCCTACGCGCTCGTTCCACTCGGCAAACTGGTCGCTCATCTCGGGCGGGTCCATCTCCAGCCCCTGCGCCATCAGCCAGTACGCCTCGGCGATGGACTGCATCACGGCGTACTCGATGCCGTTGTGGACCATCTTGACGTAGTGACCCGCCGAGTGCGGCCCCAGGTACGCACAGCAGGGCTCCCCGTCCACTTGCGCCGCGGCGTCCTCCAGCAGCGGCCCGACGATCTCGTAGGCCTCCTCGTGTCCGCCCGGCATGATGGATGGCCCGTGCAGCGCGCCGTACTCGCCCCCGCTAATGCCAGTGCCGAGGTAGAGCAGCCCCTCGTCCTCAGCCGTTTCGATGCGCCGCTCCGTGTCGTGAAAGTCGGAGTTCCCCCCGTCCACGATCACGTCCCCCTCATCCAAGAGCGGAATGAGCTTGTCGATGAAAATGTCGACCGGCTTTCCGGCCTTTACCATCAACAGCACCTTCCGGGGTCGCTCCAGCGAATCGACGAACGATTCCAAGTCGTACGTCGGGACGATCTGCTTGTCCGTTCCCCGCTCTTCGTAGAAGGATTCGGTCGTCGAGCCGGTCCGGTTGTACACGGACACCCGATTCCCATTGGACTCAATGTTGAGCGCAATATTCTGGCCCATCACGGCCATCCCAATTACGCCAATGTCGGAGTCACTCATAATTTCGTGTCTGCGTTATCAGTAGAAAGATAATTTTGCGCGCGCCTCCGTCCTTCCAAGCATTTGTGGCGCTCCGGTTCGCAATTGTCTCTCGATCAAACGCCTCTTCATCTATCGACCGTTGCACGCTGGGCCTCGTTGAACTCAAACGACGCTTCTCGGCCGCTCTACCCTTCCCCCCTGTTTACAACACGCTCAGCAAGATCGAGGTCGAGCCCCTGAATGCCGTCGAGCACGAGCTCCGCCATTCGACGCGCTCCGTAGTTGTTGAAGTGCGTATCATCCGCTCGGCCATTGGGATAGTTGGGGTGTTGCCCCGGCTCCAAGTGGTTGTAGAGGAATTTGGAGTTCTCGGGCCCTAGCTCTCGGAGCAGGGCCTTGCTCTTTTCTGTGTGGTCGATGAGCGGCACGTCGTGGGCCGTCGCCACCGCCCGCGTCAGCTTGGCGTAGGGGTGCGTCCTCTCCAGATTGCCATTGTCGTTGAAATGCCGACGTGCCACTGGAGTGAGCAATACGGGCCGTCCCCCCTTCTCCCGCGTCTCCGTCACGAACTTCGTGAGGTTCGCCTTGAAGTTTTCCTCCGTGGTGTACTGCTCTTTCGACGGTACCTCGTCGTTGTGGCCGAACTGGATGAAGACGTAGTCTCCCTCCTCGAGATTGTCGACGATGGGCTGCCACCGTCCCTCTTCGAGGAAGGTGCGCGTGCTCCGTCCATTCCTCGCGTGATTCTCCACCCTCACCGTCTCGTCGAAGAAGACGGCGAACGGCGTGCCCCACCCCGTCTCGGGATACGCTTCCATCTCCTTCTCCGCCATGGTCGAGTCCCCGATCATGTACACCGTGATCGTGTCTTGTGGCGCTAGTCCCACGCTGAAGAGAAGGAGTCCGATGAGACCGGCGATTTTTGCGAGAGCGTTCGTCACGGTTCGGTGGGTTCCTGGCGGGAAAAAAGGAGACGAGTGAGTCCAGCACGTCCGGGCCATTGGATTCCGAACACGCTACTGGACGTTGAAGAACTCAAAATCCGCGTATCCACCCTCCGACGCGTCGTCCGGCGTGAGGGCGTACACCCCCACTTTCGCCCCAATCCACTGCCCCTGTACGGCCTGAAACGGCTCGCCGATGGTCTCGAAGGCGTCGCCCCCGTCGAGGCTGTAGACAAACTGCACCTCGGCGCCATCCTGCACGCGCGCCTGCAGACGCACGTCCTGTGCGTTATCGAGCGGCACCGTGACGGGCTCCTGCGGCGGCCCGCCCTCGTGCGCGTCCATCTTGCGGGTGTGGATAAGTTCGTAGCCGTCCGCCGTGTGCCGGACGGACACGTGCGCATAATCTTCGCCCATCACGATGAGCCCCGCTTTTTCGCCGGAGGCCCGCCCATTGAACGACATTTTCGTGGTGGCGGTAAAGGCGGGCGCCGGGAATTTCTGGAGCAGCAAATTGGGCACCGGCCACATGTTCTCCGCCCCCTCCGGCATCGGCTGCGAGAACAGCGTGAGCGTCCCCACCCGGTCCGTCAGCGAATACCAGCCGGGGTGATTATTTCCGTGCCACTGCCACTGGAGCCCGAGGCGCGCCTCCTCAAACTCGTCGGAGGTCTGCGGCACCATCGTCGGCGGATCGGCGTCCACGTCCGGCGTTTCGTGCTCCAGCACCGGAATGCCGGTGCCGTCGTCGTTCGGGTCGCGCCCCATCACGGGCCAGCCGTTCTCCCACCGCATCGGCTGGAGGTGCACGATGCGACCGTACGCGATGTGCTCCTGAAAGTGAATGAACCAGTCCTCGCCGCTGTCCAGGTGCACCCATGCGCCCTGGTGCGGGCCGTTGATCTCCGTGTCGCCTTGCTCCAGCACCGTCCGGATCTCGTAGTCGCCGTAGACGCTGTCCGCGCGGAGGACCGTCTGCCAGCCGTCTCGCACACCACCCGCCGGGGCAAAGATGTAGTAGTCGCCGTTGCGCTTGTAGAACTTCGGCCCCTCGATGGTGGGGTGCGGCCCATGCCCGTCGTACACCTTCTGGCTCCGTCCCACCAGGTGCGTGCCGTCCGGATCCATCGGCGCCACGTGCAATACGCTGTTGATGCCCGCCCGGCTTTTGGCGAAGGCATGCACCAGATAGGCGTTTCCGTCGTCGTCCCAGAGCGGCGCCGGGTCGATCCAGCCCTTCGCCTCTTGGACGAGCACCGGATCTTCCCACTTCCCCCGCGGGTCGTCGGTCTTCACCATGAAGATGCCCGCATCCGGATCCCCCCAGAAGATGTAGAACTCCCCGTCGTGGTAGTTGAAGGAGGGCGCCCACACACCGTTGCCGTGCTGCGGCACGTCAAAGCGATCCGGCAGCTCGGGAACGGCGTGGTTGATGAGACGCCAGTTCACCAGGTCCTTCGAGTGCAGGATGGGCAGCGCGGGAAGGGCGTTGAAGCTGGACGACGTCATGTAGAAGTCGTCCCCCACCTTCACCACGTCGGGATCGGAGTAGTCCGCGTAGATGATGGGATTTTTGTACGTGTCCTCGTCGACATTGGGATTCCACACCTGTGCCTGCCCCGGCAACACGGTGAGGGCAAGAAGCAGAACGGATCCGGCGAGACACTGGGCGGCGCGGTGCATCATGGCAAGTGGAAGTTGGGAGTCAATTCCGTCGGAAAATAGAAAACTCAAGTTGCGGGAGACATTCATTTTGCTCTGAGGACGACGGAGGACGGATTCGTTCTCAATCATGTGGGGCCGGAACCGCGACACCCCGAACAGGAAGTAATACCAGATACCGAAGATGGTTGAGCACTTTGTTGAGAGAGTTTCGGTACGAAAGTCACGAGGCGCGCCTCGTGACGGACGTTCCACTCTGACCGAAGCAATTACATGCATACCGATCCATCGGAACTGGTATAATGTCATCAATTCGGTGGGCACGTCGGATCGAGCTGGACCTTCCTGCGCTACCGAGGAGACACGCGGTACCATTTCGACCGCTCGACTGTCTTCTCCGCCGAAAAGATATTCATTTTCGTGTAGCGTTCGGCCTCCGCTTCGGTGAGCTCGTGGCTCCAGTCCACCCGTCCCGACCGGTCGGCGCCGGGGCCGGTGTTGGCGTACTCCGCGTAAAACGTAGTCTTTTTCGCCTCCGGCTTTGCCCAGTTGTCCCATCCCTCAGACCGGATGTGCGCGCCCATCTCGGTCCGGATGAATACCGTTCGTGCGTGCTTCCGCCAGGGGCGTCCCAAATAGACCTGCTCCACCTCGGGCGCCGCCGTCAATCGACAATCCAAGAACACCAGTCCAAACGGCTCGCTCTCTGGAGTTGACGCCGCCGTGATGTAGGAATCGTCCGTCGAGTGAATCCGGCAGTCTTCAAACACCGCCGTCGCTTGTCCGAAGATAAAGTCCGTCGTGCCCTCAATGTAGCAGTCTTTGAAGTACTGCCGGTGGCCTTCCCCCGCAACGTAGATCGTATCCTGGTGCCCAAGAAAACGGCAATTCTCAAATACGACGCGGTCGCCCTCCACGCGCAACGCAAGGGCCTGTCCCACCGGGCCAGCGCTGTTTTTTACCGTCAAATTCCGCGCGCGGAAGTCATTGCCCTGCACCATCAGCGTGTACGTAAAGAACGTGCTGTTGCGGCCGCGATCGATTTTATCGAAGTGGTCGTCGTGCGTGATGATCGTCTTCTCCTTGCTCTCCCCAATGAGCGTGATCCGCGGATTCCACGCGTGCACCGTCACCTTCTCCCGGTACACGCCGTTCTTCACGAAGATGGTGATCCGCTCAGGAGGAAAGGACTTGGCCCCGTCAATAGCGGCCTGGATGCTGGCATAGTCGCCGCTCCCATCCTTCGCGACCACGTAATCGTACGCCACATCCTGCCCAAGAACCGGCCCCGCAACCAAACACGCCGCGAGGACGCCGATCCACATCGGGACTTTGAGAAGAGACCGCATACGCACAGGAAAGGAGTGTGGGACCAGAATCGAGAGCCCGAGAAGAACAATCAACGAAACGTGCCCCCCGCCCCCAGAGAGGGTCAACTCTCCGGAGGCCGGAGGGTGTGGGAGGCACGTCACGCGTTGATTCACCCGGTACATTCACCGTCTCTCACGCGAGATACACTAGCGACCGCTGTAGCCCGGGTTCTGGGTGAATTCGTTGTCGTTCTCCACCGCGTCGAGCTGCGACTGCGGAATCGGCCGTAGACGGTGAAAGTCCTGGATATGCGGCGCCGCTCCGGGATTGTGCGCCTGCGTCCGGCTCACCAGCGCGTCGTTGCGCTTCAGCACCGTCCAGCGCAGTTGCTCGCCCGCAAACTCTCGGGCCCACTCGTCCAGCAGGAACTCCCGGTCGATATCTCCGGCCGTCACCTCCATGTCGGACTCGTGCCCCGGTCGGGCGGCTCGCCGACGAATTTCGTTGATGGGACCAACGGCCTGTCCCGGACTTCCCATGTTCAGATATGCTTCCGCCTGGATCAGGTACATCTCCGCAAGCCGGATGACGAAGGCATCCCGACTGCTGATCTGCAACTGGATGGACGGCCGCGTAGGATCAACGAATTTCGTGAGGGCCGGGTAGATGTCCCGCCGGACCGGCGACCCGTCGGGATTGTAGATGTCGTCCCGGTCGAAGACGAGGTAGGGCTTGTCGTCGGCAAACCCATCCGGTAGGTCCCGCGACGTGGCGTAGAGGGCCGTGTCGCCCGTCGCAATGCCTTGCGGCGGATTCTCCTGGTTCGAATACCACACTTCGCGAAAGGTATCATCGTACCGCGTGCTGTGCTCGCGATCATAGAGGTCGAGCAGGAAGCGGCTCGGCATGTACCGGTTGAACGGGCGCCCGTACTCGATCGACCGATCTACGCCCGAGAAGTCGTCGTAGGTTGGGAGAAAGTGGAGATGCCCGTTGAAACCGCCGCGGAAGTGTCCCTCCGGGTAGCGAACGTCGTCCTGCTGGTCGTTCAGCGTGAGGTCGCGCGTGTAATTGACGGCCCAGATGACCTCGCTATTTTGGAGGTTGTCCATGTCCCAGAGCCGGTCGTAGTCGTCCAGCAGCTCGAAATCATACTGGGTAATGACCCGATCCGCCAGGTTGATGGCCTCCTGGTTATTTCCTCGAGCCACGTGCATGCGGGCCGCAAAGGCCTCTGCCACCGGCTTCGTCGCGCGCCCGTAATCGTCGGTACTAGTCGGCAGGTTATCGATCGCGAACTCCAGATCGGAAAAAATCTGCTGGTAGAACTGGTCGACGGACGTCCGGTTGGCCGTCGTCTCCACGTCGTCCGTGGGGTCCGTCGTCAGGTGCACGCCCCCCCATTGGTCCACGATGTGCCAATAGAAGAACGCCCGCAGGAAGTGGAGCTCCGCCTCCCGTCTCGTCTGCATCTGCTCCGATAACCCCGACTCCTCGACGCGATTGATGCCCGAATTTACCAGGTTGACCGCCGTGTACAGGTGCTTCCACATCCCCGTGATGTCGTCCACCCCACCGCCGTTAATGATGTCCACCTCAGACGTGAGATCCTCGTACGTGGACAGCGGGACGTTTTCGTCTCCCCCTCCGCTCAACCACGTATCCGTTCCCTGATTGGCGAAAGCGTATCCTTCTTCCTTCCCGTACCACCAGCGCGCATAGCTGTAGGAGGCATTTACGAGGCTCTCGAAGCCTTCAGGCTGCGTGTAGACCGACTCGTCCGTCAGTCCACTGGGATTGTACTCCGTCAAGTCACACGACGTGATCAGTAGCGCACTGCACGCAAAAACGAGTGAAAAGGCAACGATCTTAGCTGTATCTAGCATGGCAAAAAATGTAGGACGTTAAGGGAACAGTGAGGGGAGGCCGAGGCCGGCCCGAAAGAGTAGAGCGAAGACCGGAAGGAGAACGGCCCTTCCGGCCCCGCTGCTTAAGGCGCTTCGCCGGATGATTAAAGGCCGATATTCACTCCTGCCACGAACGCCTGCGTCATGGGGAAGCTAAGCCCGCCACCGCGCTCGGGATCATAGTCGTCGACCTCGGCAATCGTCCACAGATTTCTTCCCCGCACGTAAATCCGTGCGCTTCTGAGATTCATGCTGCTCAGCAGATTATCGGGAAGCGTGTATCCCAGTGTCACACTTCGAAGCTTAACGAAGCTCGAATTTTCATACGTCAGGGCATCGAAGTAAGGATAGTTCTCGTCCGACCGCTGGGAATTGGGGCGGGGGAACGCATTGGTCGGATTGTCCGGCGTCCAGTAGTCCACCGCCGAGCCGTTTTCCTGCCCCGACGGCTTGTAGTTCCCGTAGTAGTCGTACTGCATCATCGACCCGACGCGGGCGAAAATGAGTGCACTGAAGTCAAAGCCCCTGTACCGGAAGCGATTCTCAATGCTACCACTCCAGTCGGGACGCGGAGAGCCGAGAATCGTACGATCTTCCGGCGTGATCTCCCCGTCACCATTTTGATCTTTGACTTTGATCTCGCCCGGTTCCTGACCAAAGGAGGCTGCCTCCTGAGCCTCATCCTGCTGCCAGATGCCAATTTTCTCGTAGTCGTAAAACACCGACGTCGGCTCGCCGATGAACCAGCCGTTGGCCACGTCGTCGCCCTCTCCGGTCAGCGAAACGATTTCCTCGTCGTTGGAGAAGAACGTCAGATTCGACTCCCACGTAAAATCGTCGGAGGTCACGTTCTGAGTGTTGAGACTGACCTCAATCCCTCGATTTTGCGTCTCGCCCACGTTCTGGACGATGGACGAGGCTCCGCTCGTCTCCGGCAAGAAGCGTTCGAGGAGGAGGTTCGACGTGTTGGTGTTGTACACGTCCAGGGTGGCCGAGACGCGACCGTCAAACATTCCCACGTCCAGCCCCAGGTTCGCCGTGCGGGAAATCTCCCATTCGAGGTTCGGATTCCCCAGCTGGTCGCTGAACGCAAATCCGGGCGCCGCTTCCTCGCCCCAGGCCCAGGGGATGCGTATCAGATTGGCCTGCGTCGCGTACGGCTCGACCGCATCGTTTCCGGATACGCCGTAACTGACTCGGAGCTTCATCTCATTGAACAGGGACTGGTCCTGCATGAAGGACTCCTCCGAGATGCGCCAGGCAGCCGCGGCAGACGGAAATACGGCCCATTTGTTGCCTTCACTAAGCCGCGAAGACCCATCGGCCCGGGCCGTCAGATTCAGCAGATACTTTCCCTGCCACCCATACCGCAGGCGCCCGGCATAGGACAGCAGACTGGATTCTTCGTAGCCGCTGTTGATGGAGATGCCCTCGGGAGCGTTCCCCAACCCGTAAAACAGCTGCGAATTCAGAAGCTGCCCCTGCCCCAGCTCCGAGCCGAAGTCGCTCCGATTCTGGAGGTAGCTGAACACACCCGTGAGCGTCACCGAATGCTCCCCGAAATCGTCGTCGTAGGTGAGCACGTTCTCCATGTCGAGCCCGCGGCTGTTCGAAGTGAAATACCGAGACTCGGGCGCCGCTCCGTTGCGATCGATCGTAAGCGAGGCCCTGTAAATGCCCTGCCGCGAATAGTTGAGCCCGTACGAGACATCGGACCGAAAGGTGAGGCTCTCCCACGGCGTCAGCTCGACGAACACCGTCGGCGTGAGGTCCGTGGTCTTCGTGTTGTTCTCGTAGTGATCCGGTTGCTCGTCGATCAAGGGGTTGATGTTCGCCCCCGTCGGGTACTCGATGATCTCTCCATTGTCGTCGAACGCCCGCGTAATGGGAGGAATCTTGTTGGCCATGTTCAGCGGATTGGCCCGCTGGTCCTGATCCGAGAACGTCGCCTGGGTGTTCGTTCCCACCTTAATCGCGTCGTTGATCTCGTGGCTCAGGTTCACGCGCAGCGAGTAGCGCTTCAGGTGGTCCATCTCCACAATGCCGCTCTCGTCGTAATAGCCCAGAGACAGATAGGCACTCGTGGTTTCGGACCCCGTCGAGACGCCTACCTGATGACTCTGCTGAAGCCCCGTCTTGATGAGCCGATCCGACCAATCCGTGTAGACGTCATTCTCGATGGCCTGCAGCTCTCGGGAGGAGAAGATGTTCGGATCGTCTTCTGGCCCACTCCACTCCCCCGTCGTCCGATGGGCCTCTCGTCTTTGCTCCACGTACTGATCCGCATCGTTGTGCTCGGGATACCCGGTGGACTGGGTCATACCGACGTACGAACTCACGTCGACGCGCGTCCCTCCCTCTGTTCCCTTCTTCGTGGTAATGAGCACCACACCGTTCGCACCGCGGGCACCGTAGATGGCCGTCGAGGCCGCATCCTTGAGCACCTCCACGGAGGAAATGTCGTTCGGATTGAGAAACTGGATGCTACTATACTGCACCCCATCAACGATGAAGAGCGGCTGGTTCGAGGCCGTGAGGGAGCGGTTTCCTCGAATGGTGAAATCGAGGCCTGCAGCCGTTTCCCCGCTCTCCTTCGTGATATCCATGCCGGGCACCTCCCCCTGCAGGGACTCCAACACGTTGGAGGCCGGCACTTCCGTGAGCTCTGCCTCCCCGATCGAAACCACCGATCCCGTCAAATCACTCCTCTGGACCTGTCCATACCCGACGACCACCAGTTCGTCCGCCTGCACGGCACTGGGCAACAGATGGAAATCCACCTCCGTCGTCTCGTTGGCCCGCACTTCAACGCCTTCTACAACCTTCGGACTAAACCCGACAAACGACGCCCGAACGGTGTACGTCCCCGGACTGATGCCCGAAATCGTGTAATTGCCGTTTGCATCCGTCGAGGTCCCTTGCTGTGTCCCTACCAATCTCACGTTCGCACCGGGCAACGCCTCTCCCAACGTGCTATCGATGACAACCCCAGTGAGCGTCCCCTGCTGGGCCTGAGCCGTGAGGCCGAAGGGAACGAACACCAGCATCGCCACCCCGAGGCACGCAATGCGCGATACGTTTCTCAGAAGTACCCTCAAAAAGTGAAAGCAAAACGATTGGCCTGGAGGCAACGCCTGTGATAACGAAGTATCAGAATGATTCATTGGTCTAGGCTGGGTCGTGGAGCAAGCTTATTCAACAGCGATGGTTCTGGACCTTCTACTTAACCGGTAACTCCGTATACAAATTTACGTATCTGCCTTTCGAGCCGACGACGGACGGCAGACCACCGAAAATAAAATCCTTCACACAAGACGATCCGTCGTCCAGGACACCGACTTCCTCGGAGTCGTCATGCAGAGAGGTCGGCCGTCTTCTCGTAACACAATGTATCCCGTGCCCTGGATTAACCGGTAACTTTATCGGTAATTTTAGAGTAAGAAAACGCTTCCAACAGTTCAAGTAAACGACTCGTGCCCTTCAAATCTTCACCTTTTATACACAATACGTGACAATACGAGCCGCAAACGCCCCCGCACTCATTTCTTCCTGCCGAGTCCTGCGTCACGTTTTCCGTGTCGGATAGAGCGTCGTTTATCGAATCGCAATAGCGTAGCAGACAGCCCTCTTTGGACATTGAGTACCATTCGGCACTCGACATCCCCTGCTTGACTGAGTAGTCGATTCAACGCAAAACTCCCCTCGAATCGTGGTCCACCGGCGCTCCCGTCGTGCGCACGTGCTCCTCTCTGTCCCTCCTCTTCCAACCCTCTTTTCCTCCAATCCGAATAACAGTCTAAACCTACCGAGGGGGCGAACGTATGGACGTGGGAGCCATCGTTACACCCCCCTCCTCCAATTGTACATTCCTCTATTGGCCAAGCGGACTTGGCGTCACCGCACCTCCGTCGCTTGCGGATGTCGATGGCGAGAGAGTCAATTCGAGGGCGAGCAGTTGGAGTTGCGAGGAGCGACCGCCAAGGACCATGGGATATCAGTGGATGCCTACCCCACCCGGATGAGGGCGTCGTCGGAAACGTCCGGCCCCAGTTCGACGGCCTCCTCGGACACGGAGTCGTCGATCCGCACGTCGCCCGTCTTCTCCCCTCGCACCACGATTGGCGAGTCTCCGCCCGACAACGCCAGCCACCGCAAGGTGACATCCGTGCAGTTGTCAAGCTCGAACACCTGTTCCTCTGCCTCCACCTCTGCTTCGGTCATGGTGAGGCCGTTCACCCGCCGGCACAGCACGCCCTCGTCCGCACGGATCGTCACGTTTTTGAGCCGGAACCCCTGCACCCATTCCTCCGGAAGGCCGATGAGTTCGACGCCCATCGCCGCCCCGTCTACCCGCACGTTCTGAATGTTGATGTTGCGAAACAGGGGTGCCGGGCCCGTTGCCTCTCCGCCGCTGTAGAAGCTGTTGATGTTGATCGCCTGATTTTGCACGTCCCGCATCTCCACGTCCCGGATGTAGAGATTCTCCACCACTTCCCCTCGCCCTCGCTCAGACTTGAGGCGGATGCCCCGATCAGTCTCCACGAAAAGACAGTCGTGCACGTAGACGTTACGGATCCCGCCGGAGGTCTCGCTTCCCATGACGATTCCGCCGCTGCCGGTGCGCACGTCCCGCGCGTCGATGTGCCGCGCCACAATGTTTTCGCTGGGCATACCCACCCGGCGCCCGTCCTCGTTGAGGCCCGACTTGATGGGAATGGCGTCGTCTCCAGTCTCGAAGTGGCAGTACTCCACGAGCACGTTCCGGCAGGAGTCGGGATTGACCCCGTCCCCGTTCGGCGCCTCCAGCGACTGCACGTGCACGTCCCGCACGATCACATTCTCGCAGTAGACCGGGTGCACGGTCCACATCGGCGTATTGGTGAGAGTGATGCCTTCGACAAGCACGTTCTCGGACTTCCAGGGCTGGAGGAAACTCGGACGCAGCCCATTATCGCCGTTGCCGTAGCGCCGTTCCGACAGGGGCCGCTTAGCATCCTCGATGCGGCTGTACCCGTCGTGGTTTTCCTCGAAGTACGTCCACCAGTGTGCCCCGTTGCCGTCGAGGGTGCCCTTCCCCGTAATCGCTATATTCCGACAATTCGGCGCGTAAATGAGCGGCGAGTAGTTGTAGACTTCCACGCCTTCGATCCGGGTATGCACCACCGGCAAATAATCCTCCCGGTCCCCACTGAAGCGAATCGTCGCCCCCTCCGTCACGTGCAGGTTCACGTTGCTGCGCAGGTGAATCGGGCCGGTCAGCCAGTCACCTTTGGGCACGACGACCCGCCCGCCCCCGGCCTCATGACAGGCTGCAACCGCTTCCGAAAACGCCGCTGTGTTTTTCGTCTCTCCGCCCGGCTCGGCTCCGTAGTCTCGAATGTCGAAGAGCCGGTCCGGAAACGTCGGCCGAACCAAGTTCGGCATCGCGAACGGCGCGTCGATCGGGGCAATGTCCTCGGGCACGTCTTTTTCCCGAAGCGGCTTCACGAGCGGCGCTTTTGTCTCGGAGGCAGAGCCGCCGTTTGACCAGTTCAGAAACAATGAGCCGGCCCCGAGTGCGGCCGATTGCAGGAGGAAATCGCGTCTATTGGGAGTGTCCATGGCGAGTCTGCACAATTAGGTTGACGTCGAAGTTTGGGTGTGCCGGGAGCAATCAGAGGGTTTTTGAAGAGAAGCCGCCGTCAACGGCCACGTTCGCCCCGGTAATAAAGGAGCCCGCCGTATCGGAGGCCAGCAGGAGTGCAGTGCCCACCAGTTCGTTGGCCTCCCCAAAGCGGCCCGCGGGCGTCTGCCGCATGATGTCATTGATGCGCTCGTCGGAAAGAATCTCCTTGTTTTGCTCGGCAGGGAAGAAGCCCGGCGCAATGCAGTTGACTCGAATGCCCTCCGGCGCCCACTCTCGGGCCAAATTCTCGGACAGATTCACGAGCCCGGCCTTCGAAGCACCGTAGGTAAACACTTTCGAAAGAGGGGTCAGCGCCGCCATCGAACTAATGTTGATGACGCTCCCGCCCTCGTCCTGATCGAGCAGGTACTCCCCCACGACCTGACACGCCAGAAACACGCCCTTGAGGTTTACCTCCATGATCTTGTCCCACTCCTCTTCCTCAATTTCCAGGAAGGGCGTGGCGGAATTGACCCCGGCGCTGTTCACCAGCACGTCGATACGGCCAAACTGATCATCCACCTGCTCTACGAGGGAGTGCAGGTCCGACTTCGAGGTCGTATCGCACCGGATAAAGGTGGCATCTCCTGCGTCCGACAGGTCACTGAGGGTTTCGGCTCGTTTCGTCCCGGTCTCCTCGTCTCGGCCCACGACCACCGTATTCGCCCCAGCGCGACACAGCCCCTCGGCGAGCGCCCCGCCGATCTCCCCCGTGGCGCCGATAACGATGGCCGTCTGGCCCTCCAGACCGAACTGTTCATTCAGATAATTGCTCATGCGCTCAAATCGTCAATTGAATGCGTGAAGTGCGAAAAGCGATCGTCGTACTCATTTGGATAAACCCCAAGAAGCGCCGTTGGAATGTAGGATTGTGAGATTGTCCGCCGGACGAGAGCGAACCTCTCCTTGTAGCGCCGTTGGACTCCAACGGCGCTACAAGGGAGATGCAGACCTTTTCAGAGGAAGAAACGTCCGGTGCCAGGATGTCCATTGATCCTGCGATTAATCTTGCAAAGGCACAATCCAACAGCGCTTCCGGCAGAATCCACAGTAGCAATCGCCCCTACTGCCCGATTGTGCCCACACTCTCAATGTGGTGGCGGAAGTGGCCTTCGAGGGTGTCGAAGTGCTCTTCCTCGTGCTCGTTCAACAGTTCGAAGAAGCGCTCCTTGAACCGCCACGCCCCGTCCTGCTTCGCGGTCAGGACCGACCCGTACGTAATGTGCAGGAGCTGTCGGCCGTTGTTTTCGTCGAGATAGGTCGCCTCCAGTTCGGCGTCGTCCACATCGCCCGGATCCGGAATTGCACTCAGATCCGTGCTCACGTGATAGGTCTTCCGGTCCGCCTCGAAGCGATCAAAGGCGTACGCAACGATCCCCCGAAAAAACTCCGGCGCATGGCGAGCCGGAATGCGGAGAGCCTCCAGGTAACTCGTGCCCGCCGTCTTGAGGTGCACTTTCGGCCCGGCCTGGCGCCCCAGAATTGGAAACACCGTAAACTTGTCGCTGCCCGAATGCACGCTGAGCTTGTAGCCCCCGCACGCCTGCAGGATGATCACGTGCTTCTTCAGTGCCTCCTCGAAGGCGTCCGGATCGCCGATAAAGTCGATCCCCTTCTCGAAGTCTCCCACGAACCGCGGCGCGAGGCTCGTCACCTCCACCCCAAGGCGGTCTAGCTCCGCCGCCACGAAGTAGTGCTCGCGCGGATGCGTAGGCTGATCAGTCTCGTCCACGGACATCTCCAGGTCGTATTCGGCGTCGGGCCGGTCGGCGGCGTACCGGGCGGCCACGTGATCGGCCAGCGTCTTCGTGTTTGCGATTGCCGCACTGTACTTCACCGACGCCCGCTTGAGCTCTTCTTCGGTAAAGGAAATCTCCAGCCGTCCGGCGTCACTCTCCAAAACGAGGGGCTCTACGGTGTAGTGCTCCAGGTAGGCCTCGGGCGTAACGTCGAGCATGTCCCAGGGAAGCGCTTGGAAGCGGCGCGTCAGTTCGTTCGCGTCCAGGTGATCGGCCTCATTGTCGACATGGTCCGACGGGTCGATGGTGTACATCGTGTATCCGGTCTCGAAGCACCGGTCGATGTCCTCGGGCGTCTTCAGGTGATCGGCGTCGGCTCCGAAGCCCCCGGTGTACCCTTCCTGAAAGACTGCCCAGGTCACGTCGTCCATCACCTCCTGCGGAGAGCGTCCGGTGCGCTCCATCTCGCGGATCGACTGCTGCGCCAGGATCGGCTGCGCGTTCAGCGCCTCACAGGCGCGAATGTGGCCCGGCGTGGCCAGCCCCAGGCGATCGCCGCACCCAATGGCGGGGGTCGTCCCCAACGGCTGCGGCGCCGTCCAGGAAAAGAGTCCCCGGAGCTGTTGGGCATTCTCGGGCGAGCACGGACACACAGCCACCGTCTCCGACGACGATTCAATCACCGCCTCGCGTTCGAAGGGACCCTCCTCGGCCTCCCCCACGACAATCAGCTTCAGATCGTGGCCGTGCCGAGCCAGCGCGTAGACCGTCCCGTCCCGTTCGCGAACGGACTGTTCGTAAAGGTGCCACTCTCCCCCCTCCTCTTCGAGAAGGTTCTGGAGATCGTCGACGGCAATAGAGGTGAGATCGGCGGAAGTAGCCATCTTTTCGGTCAATAATAGTGGAAGTAAGAGCGTAACGTCGGTTCTGCTGTCGGTATTCGTTCACACCAAATCCAGTCACTCCTGGATACAATTTTTCCCCTTCGTCCCGTTAGAAGCCGAACACCCCAGGCAGCCAGAGGCTCAGCTCCGGAATGAACGTGACGAGCATCAGCGCCACGACCATCGCCGCAAACAGCGGGAGGAGGGGCTTCACCAGCTTCTCGATGGTCGTGTCGGCCACGGCGGCCCCCACGAACAGCACCGTCCCCACTGGCGGCGTGCAGAGGCCCACGCACAAGTTTAGCACCAGCATGATGCCAAAGTGGATGGGGTCGAGGCCCAGCTCGGTCACCACCGGCAAAAAGATCGGCGTAAAGATCAGCACGGCCGGCGTCATGTCCATGAACGTGCCGACCACCAGCAGAATCAGATTGATAATCAGGAGGATCAAGACAAAGCTGTCGGTGAGCCCGAGGAGCCCGTCGCTGATTTGCTGTGGCAGGTGATCGTAGGAAAGAACCCACGACATCGCGATGGATGTGCCGATGAGCAGCATCACGATGGCCGTGGAGCGCACTGTTTCCAACAGAATGTCCGGCAGGTCTTCAGTCCCGATTTCCCGATACGAAAAGGCCAGTACGAGAGCGTAGAGCACGGCGACGGCGGCAGCTTCGGTTGCCGTGAAGATGCCGGCGACGATGCCGCCGATCACGACAATCAACATTAAGAGGCTGGGCACCGCCTCCAGGAAGCGTGTGCCTACGGTCCAGAGACTTTGTGTGTCCCCCACCGGATAGTCCTCGCGGTACGCCCACACAGCGGCGACCGCCATCAGACTCAGGCCCACGATGATGCCCGGCACGTACCCGGCCAAGAAGAGAGCTCCGATCGATAGGCCGCCCCCCGCCAGCGAGTACACGATGAGGATGTTGCTGGGGGGAATGAGAAGTCCCGTCGTGGCCGACGTGATGTTTACGGCCGCACTGAATTCTTTGTCGTAGCCCTCCTCTTCCATTTGCGGGGCCATGAAGCCGCCCACGGCGGAGGCTGCCGCCACGGCCGAGCCGGAAACCGCCCCCATGAGCATGGCCGCTACGACATTCACGTGGGCGAGCCCTCCGGGCACCATGCCGATGAGCGACTTCGCGAAGCCCACCAGGCGACTCGCGATGCCGCCGCGGTTCATGAGCTGTCCTGCGAGAATGAAGAACGGAATGGCGAGCAGAGCAAAAGAGTCCAGCCCCGTCGCGAGCTGCTGAGCGATGGTCGTGACCGACGGAGTCAGGGTGATACTCAGCAGCATGGTCGCCACCGACGCGAGCCCGATACAAAAGGCCACCGGTACCCCCAGGAGAAGGAGGAGAACAAACACGAGCCCGAGCACGAGAAGAGCAGTAAGGGCCATCGGCTATGCGTCGGTTGATGAGGAAGAGAGGTCCCACGCGGCATCGCCAGAACGCTCTTCTTGCAGGGCTCGAACGTGTCCACTGACGTGGACGAGGCTGTAAAATGTCATCAGAGCCCCCGTCAGGGGCAAGACGACGTACACGTACCCGATCGGCAGATTGAGGGAGGCTGAGGTCTGCCCCAGACTGAGCTGGATGTAGACGAGGCGGAGTCCGCCCCCAATCAGCACCGCAACCGCAAAGAGAATGATGCAGGCCTGAATGACGATTCGGAGCCAATGACGGGCCCGGCCGTCGAGCCGCTCCGGAAGCAGTTCGAGCGCCAGATGGTCGTGCTGTCCCACGCCGTAGCCCGCTCCCAGCACCCCCACCCAGATGAGTAGGAACCGTGCAAGCTCTTGGGTAAAAGAACTCGGGTCTCCCAGCACGTACCGGCTGAAGACCTGCCAGAGCACGTTTAGGACTGCGGCCCCCATGAGCCCCACGAGGACGGGCCCCAGAATGTGGTCAACGATTTGTTTTGCTCGATTCATACTCCCTGTGCAATCTCACGTCAAAAAGCCATCGATTCTCTTCTCGGCCCCCCACCGGGACTCTGCGGAATCATTCAACAGGCGTCTCGTCACCGGACGGATCCTGCTCCGGTTCTTCGACCTCCAGCGCCCGTACCTCCTGGGCGAGTTCGTACACCTTCGGCTCCTGCTCTTCGTAATGGTCGTAGACCGGCTGGACCGCCTTCACGAAGGGCTTCGTGTCCGGTCGTATAATTTTGACCCCGGCCTTCTTCACGATGCGTAGCGCCTCCTCCGTGGCTTCGGCCCAGAGCTCCTTCTGGTACTGTGCCGACTCGTCGGCCGCCTCCTGGAGCCAGGTCTGTTGTTGCGGCGTGAGGCGCTCCCAAAGGTGCGTGCTTACCAGCAACACGTCCTGCGGCGCAGTGTGCTTGTCGAGGCTGTAGTATTCGCAGAGCTCGTAGTGATTGGTGAGGTGAAAGCTGGGCGGGTTGTTCTCCGCACCGTCCACCACCCCTTGTTGGAGCGCCGTATAAAGCTCGCCAAAAGAGATCGGCGTGGCCGCGCCGCCCATCTCGTTCACCATCCGAATAGACACCGGACTACTCATCGTCCGGATCTTCATGCCCTGCAAGTCGGCCGGCGTTCGAATCGGCTCATCTGTGGTGTAGAAGCTTCGGCTGCCGGCATCGTAGAAGGTGAGCCCCCGCAGCCACACGTCCTGACTCGACAACAGAATTCTACGCCCGATCTCCCCTTCCATGACCGCGTACCGGTGCGCATCGGACCGAAAAACGTACGGAAGTCCAAAGACCTTGTAGGGCGCCGCAAAGCTCTCCATGACTGCGGACGACACTTTCGTAATCCCGAGACTTCCCACCTGCAACAGCTCCAACAACTCTCGCTCCGATCCCAGCTGTTCACTCGGATATATCTCCATCCGCATTGTGCTGTCGGACTTTTGCGCCAGACGATCGGCCATGTCCTGCATGGCCTTGTGCACCGGATGCGACGGACTCAGGGCATGCCCGAGTCGAATCACGGTCTCGTCCTCGTTGACGCTACATCCCAAGCCTGCGAACGCGCAAACACAGAGGATGGCGAGCGCGGTGGTGAACTTCCTACTGAAGGTGCTCACGAAAAACCGTTGATTGGACGTGCATATAGCTTGAAGTAACCGGTTACTTAATCGATAAAGTAAACAAACGAGACTTGAAAGACCCTGAGGCTCTGAAGGAGGCTTTTTATTGTTAAGATTAAGAGAAATGAGCTGGAAATCATTCGCTTGGCCCGTTGACCTAAAGACGTCGGGTGTAGAAGCGACTCCGCGGTTTTGACTACCGCGCCTTCAGAACCCAATCCGTCGGATCAATCCGTATCGCCGCGTCGGGATCCACCGTGAGACGTCCCGATCCTCCACTCATCGTGACGACTCGCTCCTCTCCGTTCACCTGCACGGGCACCGGCACCTCGAACGTTGATTCTCCTGTATTTCGCCACTCCAACTGAAGGCCGGTTTCTGTCCGCGTCGAGTCGAGTTGAGGGAGCGCTGCCTGATAGAGATAGGTGTCCGCAATCCCGTCAAGCGAGTGCCCGGCAACCGACTCTGCCAGCCGAACGAAATCGTCGGTGTCCACGTGCCGGCACGCTTGTCCCGTGGTCGAATCAGGCGCAACGAACCGGCGGAGGAGAGTTTCGACCGAGTCGCGGCCCACCATCGAGCGGAGCGTGTGTAGGACGAGCGCGCCCTTGTAGTAGACGTCGCGGCCGTAGATGCGTTGGGCGGAGGTCGGTTCTCTACGGGCGATGGGTCTTTCGTTCGAGACCTGTCGGCGAAAGTAGTTGATGACCTCGTGGTAGCCCTCTTGCCCGCGAAGCGATTCTGCATAGAGTGCCTCCAGATACGTGGCGGTTCCCTCGTGAATCCAGAAATCCTTCCAGTCGCGCACCGTGAGGCAGTTGCCGTACCACTCGTGCGCCAGCTCATGGAAATGAAGAGCGTCGAACCCTGCGTCGTAGCCCAGCCCGCCGGTCCGGTCGAAGTCGTTGCCGTAGGCGATGAGCGTCTGGTGCTCCATCCCCAGGAAAGGCGTCTGTGCGATGCCGTACTTGTCGGCCCGAAAGGGATACGGCCCGAGGGTCTCTTCGAGGAATCGGACGTGGGTCAGAAAGTGCGGGAGATGGGCTCGTGCCCGCGCGGTATCTGCAGGGAGCGCGTAAAACGTGACGGGAACATCCGTGCCCGCCGTACTGGCGTAGGTGGTATCCAGGGACCGGTACGGACCGGCGTTCAGGGTGACGGCGTACGTGTTGATGGAGGTGGAGACGTGCCAGCGGTACGTTTGTGTGCTGTCGGAGGCTCGGTCCACCGCCCGGAGCGTGCCGTTCGACGCCGCGACAATGGAGTCCGGCACGGTGATGGCGATGTCCATCGAGTCCGGCTCGTCGGACGGGTGGTCTTTCACCGGCCACCACAGATCCGCCCCGGCCGTCTGTCCCGAGGTGGCAATCCACGGGTCGCCGTTCGGCGCTTCGGCCCAGGTGAAGCCGCCCTTCCACGGGGGATTGGGCGCCACCCGCGGAGCCCCCTCGTATTCAACCGTGAGTGACACTCGCTCCCCTGCCGTCCTCGACGAGGGCAGGGAAATCCAGAGTTGATTGTCCCCGGCCCGTCGCTCGAACGGGAGCGATTGAGAACGCCCCCCCTGGCGCACATCCGTCACCGTCAGGCGACGATCGAGGTTCAACACAAACACACTCAACGAGTCGGTCACGTCGGCTTCCACCGTAAGCGCTCCCTCAATCGTCTGAGCGTCCGGATGGACCCCCACGGCCAGTTCGTAGTGCGTCACGTCGTAGGCGGCCTGCTCTGCCAGCAAGGCCCCGCCCGAATCTTGTTCTTGCGCCGGTACCGTCTGGCACCCGCCGGCAAGGACGAACCAAAGGAGTAGTGAACACCAGGTATACCGACAGGGATGCATCCAAACGGTTGAATCATTCAGCGTGCAGCGAACGGCCCTTCTGCGCTCCTCAATTGCCCCCATTTCAATAAATGCAGAGAGAGATCCGAGGGGCAATCACGACGAGTCCTGCGAGCCACGGAAAAAGAGATCGGCGTAGCCCCACCCGTACCCCAGGACGAATCCGTAAATGCCCCCAAGGGCCGTGCAGAGGAAGAGGTCGACAAAAAATACGTCGGTCGCGTAAATGGTCGTGGGCTCCACGAGAAACAGCAGCGCACCAAGTGCGCAGCAGAGGGGGACAGTGACGGACGTTCGGCCACGGATCGTCTCATAATCGGCCGAAAGGCCGCCGACCTGATCCAAGATCGCCTGACTGACAGAAATGGTTCGATTCTCGTCCGAGGCCCGTCGCCGCCACTCCTCTTTGTAGGATCGCCGCCGCACGTGTACGTCGTCTACCGTGTCCCCCGCCGGGTCCTTCTCCTCATCCGAAGCGTCGTACTTCGCCCGCTTCTGAGGGTCACTCAATAGCTCAAACGCCTTCTGCACCCGCTGAAACTCTTCCTTCGCCGCCGCTTCCTCTCCTTCTTCTACCCGATCCGGATGACACTCCAGTGCCCGCTCCCGGAACGCTTCTTTAATCTCGTCCTGGCTGGCATCCTGACGGACCCCCAGCACAGCGTAGCAGTCCATCATGAGCGGCTGAGTATCGAGTCGGATCTGCCCAAAGCCTGAGTGTAGCGTCTTTCTAATTCTTGAGACCGGAATCTGTTGCAGTGATCAAGAACCACCCGTAAAATCGGAATTACTTTTACGCCGAGCCTGCTTGTCTCCTTCTCATCACGAAAAGAGACGCTTGTAACGGTCTCCATTCTCCCTCGTCCATTGACCGAATCGTGCAAAGAACGACACGCTGAGGAACAGAGCGTTGGTACTCAGTCCCCATCACGCGAACCCACCACCAATAAGTTGTAATCCATGCTTGTTCAGAACTGGTCGTCTTCAACCCGGCATACATTCACTTTGCTACTTCTCGTATGTGCAGGTCTCCTCTCGTTCATGGCCTGTGACACCGGCGGGACGTTGAGTGACGGAGACGACTCCACAAATGATGAGATGACACCGAAAGAGACGACGACCATTTCCGGAACAGTAAATGACGGAAACACCTCGAAAGCTCTCGCTAAGAGCCAGGCCAAGACGGCAGTGGCCGACGCTACTATCTCCGCCGTCGCCGTGAAGGAAGACGGCTCCACGGTCGAACTCGAGGCGAGCACACAGACCGACAGCGATGGCACCTATGAATTGGACGTAGAGCGGCAAACCAAGGGAGCTACGATTGTCGTCCAAGCGGAGAAGAGCAGCACAGACTTTAGCTCCAGCGTCGGCATTCAGGTTACCGATACGGCCTCCACGTCGGCGCATCCCATGACCCCTGAGACGCACGCCGAGGCGCAGGTGGCAATGGCGTCGAACGCAGAAGCAGGAGACGCTGAAAATCCAGCAGAGGCGCTCGCGGATGCCGCGGCTCTGGTCGATAATGACGTGGCGAACGCCATTCTGAGTGGCGATGTCGCCCCCTCCGAAATTTCGTCCCTGGCGCAATCGATGGACCAGACCCGCGAGGACTATGCGAACGACGCCGGGACTGAGATCAGCGGGCAGGATGTCGCCCACGCAGAGCAATCGGCCTACGAAAACCTGCAGTCAGCACTGGCTACGGCCAGCGATAGTGCAGATCGGGCAGAAGCCTTGCAGGCCTTTGAGGAGGGGATGGCCTCGGCGTATGAGGAAGCGGGAGCGTCCACCGATCTGCAGGCCGAGATTGAGCAGGCCGGGACCCAGGTGGCCCTCTCAGCGATCGATGCCTCCTCCCTACCGGACGCTGCACAGCGCGGTCTTGAGCGCCGTGCCACCGTCCTCCGCTCAATTGCCACGGGCGCTTCACTGGAGGACACCTTTGCGAACAGCGGTTCCAGCGAAGACGCCACGAATGCCGTCGCGGCGGATCGAGATTCTCTAGTCGAAGCCGTTCGATCGGCCTCGAGTCTCTCTGAGATTGAGACCGCCCGTTCCACGTTCCAGCAAGAGGTCAAATCGCATATGGAGACCGGGTTCAACATGCGTCCCGCGGACGTGCAATCCGGCTTTGACAACCTCCAAACGAGTCTCGACGCCCTCGATCAAGCACTTAATACCGCGGTATCCTCGACCGGAGACGTGAATACAGACGCAGTATCCAACGCCTTCCAGCAATTCTACGAAAACGGGGGGTCAACCGTCGAAGGCGTCTACGCCAATCAGGGAATGCAACAAGGAGCGGGAAGCGCTGCTGCGAAGATAACCACCCGGATTGGGGCGTTTTAGTGGGCTTTCACAACTGAAACGCGAGAAATCGCAGAGATCCTGACGCTGTTTCCGTCTGTATTTTCTGCGCGGAATATGCTCGGGATCGACCGCTGCCGGCAACCGCTGAGGACTGTGGCGTCAGGGGACCGACGCTCGAAACCGCCAGAGTCCTTGTGCAAGGTCACCGGTACGCTTCTCTGACTGAACATCCTCACTAAACCGAAAGGCACGGCTCCTTCCGTGGGAACCGTGCCTTTCGTATTGTGGGGTCATCGAACTGCGAAGAGCGCACTTTTGGGAAGTCCAAGCAAAGTGCACACTTCAGGTCATCTTCGACTCGGACTCAATAGATTTCACCACTTGCAGCACGATCTGGGCCGAGGACTGCGCCGCCTCGTGCAGGAAGTCTTGAAAATCAACGTCCGAAGACCCGTCCGCCCGATCCGAAATCGCCCGCACGAGCAAAAACGGCACGTCGTTGAGGGTGCATACCTGCCCCACCGCCGCCCCTTCCATTTCCACACAATCGCCCTCTAGATCCTCCCGAATCTTTGTTCGAAGCGCCTCGTCCTGAATGAAGGTATCGCCCGTGCAAACGCGGCCCGTCCGGATTGAGTGGCCCGGGAGATCCACCTCACAGGCACGCCTCACCAGCTCGTTCGACGCCGAAAAAAATCGCAAATCGGAGAAGGGGATCTGGCCTGTAGGCAACCCCAAGAAGTCGACTTTCACGTCGTGCTGAACGCAATCCTCGGCAATCACGACGTCCCCGATGTCGAGATCGTCGTGGAGTGCGCCCGCAGAGCCCGTGCAAATCACGGCGTCAACGTCGAAGTCATCGATCATAACCTGGGTGCACATCGCCGCATTGACCTTGCCGACCCCGGCCTTCACCATAGCAAGTTCGTGGCCGCAATACCGCCCCTCGTGAATTGTCAGTCCTGCTCGCTCCCGAGTATCGTCCACCGTACAGGTGTCCAGGTAGTGTTCGATCTCTTCTGCCATCGCGGACATAATCGCAAGCGCCATAGCAATCGCCGGGACTTGTGGATCGAGGGAATCGAGGAGGACTTTCCCCCGAAAACGTACAGGGTGTCCCGCCAAATTCCCAGCCGCCCATGCATTACGGCCCGTCGAGCTGGCTCCCGTCCGGAAGGGTCGGCTGCTCGCGAGCAATCTCCAGCGACTCCTGGTAGATCTCTTCCAGGTCGAGCACCTCCTGGTCGCTTCTGGCTCGCAGAAAGATGGGCGTCTTGTAGAGGGGCGTTTCGACCGTGACCGTGGTCGGTCCCTCCACCGAAGCGGCGTCCGGATTCCAGTAGTCGACCCAGCGGCCCTCGGGCAAATAGACGTCCCGCTCGCGTGCCCCTTTCTCAATCACCGGCGCGACGAGATAATCGTCCCCGTAGAGGTACTCGTCCCAGATCGACCAGGCCTTCTCGTCGCTCGGATACTCCACAAACAACGGCCGCATGATGGGCACGCCCGTCTCGTGGGCCTTTTGGGCGTAGTGGGCCGAGTAGTCGGACAGATGTTGGTGGAGAAGCGCATACGTCCGCCAGGTGGCGATGGCCTCGGCGTTATATCCGGTCCCATCGGGCATATCCCACGGCGCACGGTCGTTCAGTGGACCGATCTCCATGATGGGGCTGAATGCACTCATAGCAAGCCATCGTGACAAGAGTTCCTCCGTGGTCGTCCCCCCCCAGTACCCTCCGGTGTCGCTCCCCCAGATTGGAAAGCCCATGACCGCCGCACGCAGCCCGCCGATGAGCGTGTTGCGAAAGCCCAGCCACGTGGCGCGCGTGTCGCCCGCCCAAAAGGCGTTGGCGTAGCGCTGAGACCCTGCATACCCGGCTCGCGGCATGACCACGACATCATCGCGATGGGTCCGGGCCACCTCCTGTACAGCCTTCGCGTAGAGCACCGGGTACTCGTTCTGCACCTCATGCATCGACCGCCCGTCGTGGGCATAGGCGTCCCGGGCATCACTTACAAACTCCTCCGCCCGATCGAGCTTGAACGCCGCCACTCCGTCGTCCAGCAGACGCGCCACGTAGTCCTGCCACCACGCCACCGCCTCCGGATTCGTAAAGTCGATCATCGTGTACGACCGGTCGGCAATGGTAACGAACGGACGAATCTCTTCCGCTGTCTCTGCCTCTCGGACCTGCCGGCGCAGTGCGGTTCGAATCTGAGTTGGACTCATGTCCTCCGCCACGAAGTCGTCCGAGGGTCCCTCTTCCCGGCCGAGATGAAGGCGGGCGGCCACCTCAAGTGGAAACCCATCGAGGGCTTCCACCTGCTCGAGAATCTCCGGCTTCAGACTCAGCAGATACTCGTCGCTCTGCATTTTCTCCGCACTCATCTCCTTCAGGCCCATGTCCACCATGCCCTTCGACGGCAACGCGTACCCCCGACGGAGGGCTACATCCGCCATGTCGCCCATCACCCAGGGAGCAATCCACACCAGAAACTCCGAGTCGTACTCCTGCTTAACCCAATCGATCATCGACTCGGCATTCGGGAACCGCTCCGGATCCCACTCGAAATCGTCGTAGCCCCGCACGCCCTTCGCCCACGGGCGGTCCACCCAGTACACGTCCAGCGGAATGTCGAGGGCGTCCATCATGAGAGCGTCCTCGTACACCATGGAGTTGTACGGGCCGCGGTACGCCGTGCCGTCATAAAGCGTGTCCCGGTTCACGTGATTGTCCCGCCAGCGCCACGTGCCATACGCCCACTTGGGCGGCGTGGCGGGCCGCCCCGTCACCGCGGTGTACTGATTGAGGACGGTCTTCGGAGTCCCCGGAAAGAGGTGGTACGACAGCGAGGCACTGTCGAATGCAAATCGCACCCGCTCGTCGTCGGCCTTTGCCACGTCGAACATGCCGAGGTGCGTATTGTCGACGTAGAGGCCGTAGCCCACACTCGACAGGTAGAAGGGCGTGTAGAGCGACACCGTACCGTTCACGTCCATTTTGACGTGATGGCCCCGCCGGTCCAGCGCCACGGCGACCGACGAGTCGCGGGGCACGTCGTCGTCATTTCCACGCACCCGCTCGGTGAGGCCGTGGAAGTGCTCCCCGTCGCGGGCGGCCAGCACCTCGCCCACGCGTTGAATGCCCTCATTTGGAACGAATTGCACCGACACGCGCCACCCGCCTGTGGCCTGCGGCTCAATCTGGACGAGGGCCTCTCGCCCGTCGGTCGTCTCGTAGCGCGCGTCCAGGGCCGTCGACCGCTTCGTGAACGAGAGCGGGTCGGTAAGATACTGCACACCCTCGGCCGTCACGTAGAAGAGGGACGAGCGAGCCGTGTCGGGGCGATGCTGACGCGCGAGCGCCTGCCCTCCGTCCGTCGACGTGAAGGCATACGAGAACGGCGCCCGAGACACTTCAAGCGCGTACGACGATGACGTCTGTGCGACGACTGTCCCTGGCGCACCTCCGAGCACGAGTCCGAGTGCCAGCAACACGAATGCGAGCGGGCGAGTCCGGGGCATGGGCGGAACAAGGATGAGGTGTGAAGGAGACCGGTCTAGGATGTTGAGCGTCTTCAGTCACTGCCGAGGCGGCGAATTCGAAGATCGCGGAACCGATAGACCTTGCCATCTTCGCCATGGTGCTGAATGCCGATGACGCCCTCCCGGTCGACGGTGTCGCGAACGGCGGTGGTCATCTCTCCATTCACCCAGATCTTGAGGCTGTCGCCCGCGGCCCGGATTCGATACTCGTTCCAGCCGGTGGGCTTAAACGCGTCTCCGTGCTCTTTCCGAAAGGAGACGCCCGCGAGGGAGTCCTCCTCCGGCGGATGCAGCCAGCCGCGACGCCCCTCGTCGTAGAGCCCACCGGACCACGCCCGATCGGTCGGGTCCACCTCGGCCTGATACCCATATACGCGGTTCGTGTCTACCTGCGCCCGAAACATGAAGCCGGAGTTCGACTCGCGATCCGGCAGGCGAACCTCTCCCTCGAACACGAAATTGCCGTAGGTATCCTCGGTAACGAGGAAGAATTTGTCGTCGGCCTGCAATTCGATTGTGCCATTTTCGACACGGGCCTCGCCCCAGTCGTACGGATTCCGCCAGCCATCGAGCGACTCGCCATCAAAGAGCTGGGTCCACTCCACTGTAGCCTCTGTAGCACTTTCTCCTCCAGATGAGGAGTCATCGGAGGACTGGCAGCCAGTGAGAAGAACAGCAATCGGAAGAAAAGCGAAAAGAACGCCTCGCCGAAGTGCCGTGGAATACGTCATGAGTCTGCGGTCTGAATGTCCGGAGGTCTCGAAAGGCAGCATGGATTCCATCAAACACTTGGCTCCCAGCCGGACTCGTACTCGCGGCTCCAAAGCTGCATCGCCTCCTCGTCGTCGACAATTTTGCCAGTGTCGGGGTCGGTCTGGAGGGTATGCCCGGTGCGCTGGGCAATGTTGCCGAGGTGACACAGCAAAACGCTCTTGCGTCCTTCCTCAATTGGGGAATGCGGCTCCTCTTCCCCCCGAATCGCCGCCAGAAAATTGGCAACGTGACGATCTGTGTTCGACCCGCCCCCCACGGTGCCGGTCCCACTGACCTGCTCTCCGGTCTGAGCCTCGTTGGCATACTCGATGAGGTTGTCGTCATTGTCGTACACCACGTACCCGCCGCGATCAACGATGAGCGTTCCTTCGGTGCCGTGAATGGACGCGCCGCGGCCGCCGCCCGGATCGCCATCCGTCCCCTTTAGCGGATTGGCGTTGCAGCTGCGTCCTTCCCACGCGATCATCTTGTCGTCGCCGAACTCATAGCTGGCCACCTGCGTGTCGTAGGCCTCCCAGTCGTCGTCGTAGTGGAAGCGTCCCCCGCTGGAGGTGACCTTCGTGGGGTGATCCACGTCGAGCGCCCAGCGGCAGACATCAATCTCGTGGGTCCCGTTGTTGCAGATCTCCGCCGTGCCCCAGTGCCAGCGCCAGTGCCAGTTATAGTGCACGAGGTTTTCCATGTAGTCGCGGCGCGGGGCCGGCCCCTGCCAGAGCTCATAGTTGAGCCAGTCGGGGGCCTGCGCAGGCGTCTTCAAATCGAGCGGCCCGCGGTCGTTGGCGTACCAGGCCCGCCCGTAGTACGGCTCGCCAATGATGCCGTCCCGAATCTTCTGAACGGCCTCAATTGAGCGGGGAGAGGACCGCTGCTGGTTGCCCATCTGCACGACGAGGTCCGAGTGCTTCTGCTGTGCCTCCAGCAGCAGTTCGCCTTCGTGCGGGTTGTGGCTGCACGGCTTCTCGACGTAGACGTGCTTTCCCGCATCCATCGCGAGGAGCGTGGCGGGGGCGTGCCAGTGATCCGGCGCCGCAATCGCAATCGCGTCCAGATCGTCATTTTCCAGCATGCGGCGCACGTCGGGTACGCCCTCCGGCTGCCGCTCCTGCAACGGCTCCCCCCCATCCGGGTCCGTAATCGACGCAATGGCACGATCGATCGCCCGCGAGTCAACGTCGCATACGTAGCCGACTTCCGCCCCCTCCGTACGCGCAAACACTTCGGTGAGGTAATGGCCTCGGCTGTTCACGCCCATCACGCCCACAACGACCCGATCGTTGGGCGCCCCGACTCCGAACGCTGGGGATAATGATCCAGCCACGCTGAGCCCGACGCCGGCCGCAGCTGTACGCTTGAGAAAATCGCGACGATGTACGCCGTCCAAGTTGCCCATTAGAGAATCAGATTGATCAGAGATTGGCGACAGGGAACCATTCAGGTGCAGGCAGAGCGGCGGTCCTACGCTTCGTTTCCTACTCGCCGGCGGGGAGCTCCCGGATTTTGACGTTGCGGAACCAGAAGTCGTTGCCGTGATCCTGCAAGACGATGTGGCCGGCTCGTCGCGTCCGAAAGCCCTCGATGTCTGCGTACTTGCTGGCCGCAAACAGGGAGTCAAATTCGGCGGTGTCCAGGTTGTATTCCACCACCTTCTCGCCGTTGAGCCAGTGCTCCCCGTGATTTCCGCGAAAGACCACCCGGGTCTGATTCCATTCCCCCACTGGCTTCAGCGATTTGTTATCGTTGGGAGGAATCAAGTCGTAGAGTCCGGCGGCGCGATGGCTCGGCTCTTCCGAATCGGGGTGCCGCTTATCGTCGAGAAGCTGGTACTCAAACCCGAGCGCGGCGTACTGCGGCTCGTGGGTCGTCGAAAGCGAGTCGGAGACGTTGTACTTGATGCCGCTATTCCCCCCCTCACTCGCCTTCCACTCCAGTTTGAGCTCGAAGTCGCGGTAGGTGTCGGTCGTCATGATGTCGCCGCCCTCCAGCGGCTGGCCGTCCGGGGCAGTGGGCACCTCCCCGCTCTCGACCTTCCGGATCGTGCCGTCCAGAATTTTCCAGTGGCCCTTCGGAATGGAATCGCGACCGAGTCCCGTCCAGCCGTCGAAGCTGGTGCCGTCGAAGAGAAGCGTCCAGCCCGCCTCCTGCTCGGCCTGAGTCAGCGTATTCGCGGCCGTCGATTGGGCCTCTTCTCCATCGTCGTCCGAACTGCTTGACGTGCAGGCAATCCCCGAAACGAGGAGGATTCCGACGAGCAAAACCGTAGAAATCGTGCGCATAACCAGTATATTCTCTCAAACTTGCGTGTGTGAAGACCGTCGTACCCCCGTCAGCACGAGGACAAAAGACCGAAACCGCTTCCAATAACAGTCGAAACGAATACCACCTGGCCAATGGGGACTGGGACCCGAAAACACGAGGAGACGTTCGTGCTGTCTCGCTCAGCGCGAGACTTATCCGGTTAAGTAACTGCTTGCCCCTCCAAAAAGTCAAGGCGATCTGTCTCCTATTTGTCCCAGCCCCTCACCGATCTACGTCCTCGGTATGCGCTTCTCCGTCCAGATATGGCTGCACCTCCGCCCAGGTCGGGATGCCCTCCGAGTCACCCGTGACGGTCGTAGCCAATCCGCCGGCGACATTGCCAAGTCGGAGCGATCGTCCCACGGACCATTCTCGGAGCTGTCCGGCCAAATACCCGGCGGTGAAGGCATCCCCGGCCCCCACAACGTCGACCACCTCCACGTCGATGGCCGTTCGACGTTCGAGGTCGCCGTTCCCATTCACGGCTAATGCCCCCTTCTCTCCCAGTCGCACGACGACCTGACGAGGCCCCATTTTACGCAGTGCCCGTGCCGCCTCGGCCGGGTCTTCCTCATCAGTCAGCAGCGTGGCCTCGCCCGCCCCGGTCAGCACGGTGTGGACGTACGGCATCATCTCAAGAAGCTCCGCACGGGCCTCCTCTTCCGACCAGAGTTTTCGACGGACGTTGGGATCGAGCGATACGGCCACATCCTCGGCCTCTGCAATCTGCAGGGCCTCCCACACCGTCTCCCGACAGGACGCACTCAGGGCCGGCGTAATGCCGGTAAGGTGGAGATACTCCGCCTGCGCCACGTATTCTGCATCGAGATCGGACGGGACCATGCGACTGGCAGCAGAATCGTCGCGGTAGTAGTAGACGCGGGTCAGGTCGGAGCGGCGGCGCTCTTTAAAGTATACGCCCGTGGGGGCCTCCTCGTCTTCCACGACCCGAGAGGTGTCCACGCCCTCACCCCGGATCGCTGACTGCACACAGGCCCCAAACTCGTCTGCCCCCACCCGGCTCATCCACCCCGTCTCGTGTCCGAGGCGGGCAAGTCCAATGGCCACGTTGGATTCAGCCCCGCCGACGTATCGCTCAAACTGGCGGGCGTGGCGCAGCAATCCCGACTGCGTCGGCGTCATCTGAATCATGGACTCGCCCAGCGTTACGACGTCAAGCATTCACGAATCGGGAAATCATTGAGGGAGTTGCGAATAGACATACGATCACCGCCCCCCTACGCTAGACGGCAGGTGAGAAAAGATCAACCTTCGACGACGACATCCGGCACTCCAAAGAGAGGTGCTCGCCTCACTGAATTTCAAACTCCTCCAATGCCAACCGCACCTTGGGTGTTTGACTCTATCTCAATGCGCCCACGCTCCCGCGTCCTCTTTCGCTTACAGAAATGGAGTGTCCCCTTTGCTGAGAAGCGAACGAGCCCACAGCTTCGAATCATAAGCGCGTCTCGCCTTCTCATTCAATTACGCCGCGTTCGGCCAGCGACGTATGGTCCATGCCCGCGATAATGAGGTGGTCGTGGACTGGAATGCCCATCGTTTGTCCTGCTTCCACCAGTTGACGAGTGATGCGAACGTCCTCACGGCTGGGCTCGGGGTTGCCGGAGGGGTGGTTGTGGAGACAAATCACCGCTGCTGCGTCGTCGAGGATGGCCTGCTCAAAGACCCCGCGCGGTTCAACGACACTCGAGGAGAGTCCCCCTTCGCTCACTGTATAGTCGCCGATGATGACGTTGGCCGTGTTCAGATGAACAACCTTGAATACCTCCTTCTTGAGGTCCCGCATGAGGGGACCGTACACGTCTGCCACGTCGCCGGGACAGGTCACCTGGACGCGCTCCTCCTGCTGCCGCTGGGACTCGACCCGGCGGCCGGCCTCGAAAGCTGCGGTGAGCTTGGCTGCCTTGGCCGGCCCCACCCCCTGGGTGCGAGTCAGTTCTTTGGGCTTGCGCTGCGAGACGGCGTGGAGCGAGCCGTAGCTCTGCAGGAGCGACCGCCCCAACTCGACCGCCGAGACGGGACCGTCGCTCGTGCGCGTGCCAGACCCAAGCAGAAGCGCCAGCACCTCGGCGTCGGACAACACCGTGGGCCCGTGCTGCAAGAGCTTCTCGCGGGGCTGATCGGACGGGTCCCACTCGTGGATGGGGACGTGGTAGAGAAGCGCGGGCTCACTCGACTCCTCGTCGGCGGAAGAATCGGACTCCGGGTCTTCGGAAGAAGAGTTCGTGGCTCCCATGAGAGAAGATGATCTTGAGGTTATTACTGAATGCACCCTCAAGACACACAATCTCCCTCAATTATAACGTCAGCTCCGCCCGTCCCCTGGTGGAGACTATTCCGGCACCAGCTCATTCAGCAGGTGCGCGTTCGAGGGGCTGTTCTGCAGGTGCCGTTGGAGTGCCTGCATCGCCTCGATGGGCGAGCGGGAATTGAGTGCGCGGAAGAGTTGGTTGTGCTTCTTCCGGCGCACCTCGCCCAGCAGCCGCTCCTCATTCCGGGTGCCGCTCTCCCGCAGATTGACCGCTGGGAAAATGCGCTTGTCGGCCATCTCGCGGTCCAGGACAATCTCGGAATTCCCCGTGCCCTTGAATTCCTCGAAGATGACCTCGTCCATCCGGCTTCCAGTGTCGACGAGCGCTGTAGCTATGATCGTGAGCGAACCGCCCCCCTCGACGTTGCGGGCCGCGCCGAAAATCTGGCGCGGGATCTTGAGCGCCTCGGCGTCAAGCCCACCTGAGAGCGTGCGACCACTGCCGTCGACCCAGAGGTTGAACGTGCGACCGAGACGGGTCAAGGAGTCGAGCAGGAGCACGACGTCCTTTCCCGTCTCCACGAGCCGCTTCGCGTGCTCCAGAGCGAGGGTCGAAACGCGAACGTGGTTGTCTTCTCCCCGATCGTTGGAGGACGCAAAGACCTGCGACTCTGTGGTACGCCGAAAGTCGGTCACCTCTTCCGGACGCTCGTCCACGAGTAGCGACACGAGCTCGACTTCCGGATGATTGGCCGTCACGCCCGCCGCGATGTCCTTGAGCATGACGGTCTTGCCGGCCCGCGGCGGCGAGACGATGAGAGCCCGCTGCCCCTTCCCGAGCGGGGCCACGAGGTCGAGCACCCGCATGGACATGTCATCGGTGCCCGTAATGAGATTGAGCTTCTCGTCCGGGTAAATGCTGGCCCCGTGATCGAACGTCTTGAGCTGCGCCCATTCCTTGGGCGGCATGCCCATGACGCTGTCGATCCAGCCAACCTGCATCCCGCCCTTGCGGCCGGGTTTGAGATCTCCCTCTATGACGACCCCGTCCCGCAGATTAAACTTGCGAATGAGGGGCGGCGGCATGAACGGATCATCGTCATCTTTGGGGAGATCCGGCCGCAGCTCACGCATGAAGCCGTACTTCTTATCCCCAATCAGCTCGAGGAGACGACGAAATTTCTTTTTCTCGTTTTCGGACATAGTCGGTTACACGATGAGTGATAAAGTCGACAGGGATCACACCGGACCGATCCTGTCGATAGCGTACAGAGAAATTGTTTGATTGAGCTCCGAATGGTCAGTCTCAAAGATCCAGGCCTGACCGCTCGTCGTTACCCTGTTCTGCGGAATCGTCCCGCATTTCCATGCTCGGTTCCGTGGGAAAGAATGTCTCAGGGGTGTCATCCCGCCCCAGCCGACAAACCCCACAATCCCATAGGAGCAGAACAAATCGTCTACAAGAGATCTGCCACACGAACGTACACACACAATGCCAGAAATCTCTGTCCATCCTCCGGTACTGTCCGGAGCGGGGTGCTGTCACCAATTCCTCCGAGAAACGGGATCACTGGATCAAGGAATAGGACAGCCGGACCTCCCGGCCGCCAAGAGGGACGAGTCGTCCAAATATAGTAGGGGGAAAATAGACGCGGATTCAAAAAGGGAGACCATGGCCCAACGGTCCGGACCAGCCCTGACACTTCACCTTACGAATCTAGCCATGAGAGGCGCCGGACTACATACAAAATACCGTACGTCTGTAATCCGACATTGAGATTTCCCCGACCCCTCACGCCGGTGAGGGACCACTCTCAGGAAAGCCAAGACGGCATTCCAGAGGGCAACAGTACTGGCGCCAAGCCAGAAGATAGGTCCTTCAATCATTTGGGGGAACGCCGAGGTAGGTAGATGGTTTCCCGCACTCCGATTCGCGTCCGTTCTGCCATCCGAACGCCCGGACTTGTGACCTATCAGGACCTGCATTTCGAGCAAGATGGCCCTCCCGATGCTCCCCGTCTCCTTTTGCTTCATGGGTGGGGAAGCAGCGCACAAAACCTGCGTCCACTCGCCAATGCCCTCTCCACCTCCTACCGCACACACACGATCGACTTGCCCGGTCACGGGGCTTCTCCTCCACCGCCTGAGCCGTGGGGTGTTCCGGAGCATGCTGCCCTTCTACACGCGTACATCGATCAGGAAATTCAATCCCCCGTCACGATCCTCGGTCACTCGAATGGGGGACGCATCGCCATGTATATGGCCAGCACCCCGGAGCACGCGCCCCTCGTCGATCGCCTCGTGCTCATTAGCCCCTCGGGCATCCAACCGGAGCGGTCCTGGAGCTACCATCTACGATCCGCTTTCGCCAACGCCCTTAAAGCCCCGTTCCAAATCCTGCCGTCTCCTCTCCGGGCGCCGGCCATGGATTGGCTCCGGCATTCCCTCGTCTGGCGCCTGCTGGGATCGTCCGACTACAACACGCTCTCCGGCGTCATGCGTGAAACATTTGTCAAAACCGTCAATCACCACCTGAACGGAGAACTGAAGCGCATAGAGGTCCCCACGCTCCTGTTCTGGGGAACGGAGGACGAGGCGGTCTCTCGGAAGCAAATGACGGTGATTGAAGACGCAATCGAGGACTGTGGACTCGTCGAACTGGAGGGGGCCGGCCACTACAGTCACCTCGACGACTTTGACACTGTTCTCTCCTCTACCCGACATTTCTTAGAGCATACCTAGTGTATCGCCAACCGTGTGATCGGTAGAGTCGACTCGCAAGAAGAGACACGTTTTGTAGCGCCGTTGGAGTCCAACGGCGCTTCAGGGGCGATTTCGGCCGAAATCTCGGTAAACGTGTGTGCCGCGTGTCGCGACTCTTCTCTCCAAACCATTGACAGTTGACATAGCACTATCCTCCGCAGAGCCCTCCCTTCGGCGGAGTGCTCTTTCGCTTCACAGTCTATTCTCCAGCCCGACGTTGCCCTGATGACTATCGCCCTTTCCATTCTCGCAACCATCGCGACACTGTTTGCGGGCTGGCGGGCGATGCGGCGCACGCGGTTTTTCCTCCACATCTTCCAGTTGGAAACGTACAAGTTTGACCGCTACGGCCGGTGGCTGGCCGACCACCTTTCGACCGTGGTACGGCTCTCGCACGCCGTCGGGGCCGGTCTGCTGGGCCTCGCGGCAGTGGGCTTTGCCTATTCTCCTTCTGATTGGATCGCCGTCGGCCTACTCCCCCTCTGGGCCCTGGCCTTCATTTCGTCGCGCCGGTACCGGAGCGATGAGGAAAAGAAGCCGCTTGCCTTCACCGCTCGAATGACGCGCCTCGCCGTTGCGACGGGCGTGGTGGCGGTCCTCCCAGTCGTCCTCGGCGCCGTCTATGGATGGCTGCGGGGCGACCCAAGCGGGTTTTTCTGGTACCTCCTCGGGTTTTTGATCACCGACCTTGGGGCCCCGCTGTGGGTCGCACTTGGGGCGAGCCTCACCCATCCCATCGAGACCATCATTCAGGAGGGCTTCAAGCGACAGGCTCGACAACACTTGGCTGATCGGCCCGACCTGTCGGTCGTGGGCATCACGGGGTCTTATGGCAAGACGAGCACCAAATTTATCGTCGCCGAGCTCCTGCGGCAGAAGTACAACGTGTACGCCACGCCCAGCTCGTACAATACGCCCATGGGCCTCTGCCTCGCCGTCAACGAGCACCTCAAGCCCGAACATCAGGTCCTCGTGCTGGAGTACGGCATCCGCTATCCCGGCGACATCGACGAACTCTGCGACATCGCGCGCCCGAACCTTTCGGTCGTTACGACCATCGGGGTGGCCCACCTCGAAACGATGGGGTCGATCGATGCCATTGCGGACGAGAAGGGAAAGCTCGTAGAGTATACGACGGCGGACGGCCCTACGGTGCTGAACGCGGACGATGACCGGGTCGACGCGATGGCTGAGCGCGCCAACGGACCGGTGTGGCGCATCTCGACCGAGGGCAATCCGGAGGCCGACATTACGGCCCAAAACATCCATTACGACACGAGTGGCACGTCCTTTTCTGTGACGGACGATACCGGCACCACCGCTACGTTTCAGACCCGTCTGCTCGGTGTGCACAACGTAACGAACGTGCTCCTGGCCGTGGCGGTGGGACGGAGCATGGGGCTTCGACTGCGGCAGATGGCCCACGCTGCCGAGCGGATCGAGCCGATCGAGCACCGCCTGCAACTCCGCGAGCGAGGGGACGTGACGATTATCGACGACGCCTTCAACTCAAATCCCGTGGGCGCCCGAAACGCCGTCGACATCCTGGGCCGGATGAAAGACGGGCGACGTGTGATCGTGACTCCTGGAATGGTGGAAATGGGAGACCGACAGTGGGCGGAGAACAAGACCCTCGGTACGCACATCGCGGATAACGACATCGATCTTGCCGTGCTTATCGGCGACGAGCAGACGGCCGCAATCCGGGAAGGGCTTGCAGAGTCGAACTACCCGGACGACCGCGTGAAAGTCTTCGGCAGTCTCTTTGACGCCCAGGACTTTCTAAAGCAGTACCTCCGGTCCGGGGACGTGGTACTCTATGAGAATGACCTCCCCGACCAATACTGATTGTGGAGTGGGGAATGAGAATGTTGGATTGCCCCCTACACACTCTCACACTCTTCACCCCCCACTCCCACGCTCTCTACCCCCACGCTCCTGTTCTCCCACGCTCAGATTATGCTCGACTTCGAACGACGCCTCTGGACGGACGGATACGAGCGGGTGGCCGGCCTCGACGAAGCGGGGCGGGGCTGTCTGGCCGGTCCCGTCGTGGCCGCCGCCGTCGTCCTGCCGCCTGAAATGGAAATCCCCACGATTCAGGACAGCAAAGCGCTCTCCGAGGAGGAGCGTCTTGCTGCCCGCGAGCAAATTGAAGAACAGGCCTTGGCGTTCGCGATCGCTCGCTGTTCCCCCGATGAGATTGACGAGCTCAACATCCTCCAGGCAGCCCTCAAGGCCATGCGCCGGGCTGCACACCAGTGCCAGCCGCCCCCCGACTTTCTGCTCGTGGACGGCAATCAGTGGTCACGCTCGCTGACCGACGCTCCCTGGCCGTACGAGACCGTCGTAAAGGGCGATGCCACGAGTCAGTCGATCGCCGCCGCCTCCATCCTTGCGAAGACCGAACGGGACGCAATGATGCGCTCGCTCCACGACGAGCATCCTGAATACGGCTGGGAGTCCAATGTCGGCTACCCGACCCAGCAGCACTACGAGGCCCTCGCCGAGCATGGTGCGACCCCCTACCACCGGCGGTCGTTCACACTCTTTCGGGAGTAACCGCCCCCGTGCATGCCACACTTCCGTGCTCCCTTTTGCCCACATCCCCTCTCGCTCCTCCGGTCCACGGCTTGCCACCATCGGCTGTGCACAGTTATCCTTGAGTAGAGGCAGTTCTCCCCTCTGGTCTCCCCTTCGTCCACTCTCATCGCCCAATCCAAGATCACCTCTTTATGCCTGGAACCGCTTCCGAACCGTCCGACACGTTTCCGTTTGACCAAGAGGTCGTCTGGCGGCCCGATCCCGAGGTGGTGAGCAACTCCAACCTCCGACACTTCATGGACGCGCACGAAATTTCCGGGCTTGACGCGCTTCGCTCCCGAGCCGCCGAGGATGTCGGGTGGTTCTGGGACGCCGTTATCAACGATCTGGAGATCGAGTTTTCCCGGGACTATGACGAGATCGTCGACCTGTCGGATGGGATCCAGCACCCGACGTGGTGCGTGGGCGGCGAAATGAACATCGTTCACAACCTGCTCGACAAGTGGCAGGGCACGCCGGTGGAGGACCGTGTCGCCCTTCGTTGGGAAGGGGAAGACGGAGCGACGCAAACCTTGACGTACGGGGAGCTCCATCGCCGTGTGTGTCGATGTGCCAACGCCCTCCGCGACATGGGATTGGAGAAAGGCGACCGGATTGGGCTTTACATGCCCATGACGCCCGAAATTGTGATCGCATTCCTCGCGATTGTCAAGATCGGTGGAGTCCTCCTGCCCCTCTTCAGCGGCTACGGGGTGGGGGCAATCGTCACCCGCCTACAGGGCGCAGACGCAAAGGCCCTCTTTACGGCCGATGGCTTTGCACGTCGGGGCTCGCCCATCGACATGAAGGAGACGGCAGACAAGGCCGTCGCGCAGTGCCCCTCGGTCGAACACGTCATCGTACATCGACATCTCGGGCGCCGAGACGTGCCCATGACTGCCGACCGCGACGTGTTCTGGACGGACGCACTGGCGGGCCACGACGACGAGGCCTACACCGAGCGAACGAAGGCCGAGGACGTGGTGATGATCATCTACACGAGTGGCACCACGGGCCCCCCAAAAGGCACGGTGCACACGCACTGCGGCTTTCCCATCAAGGGGGCGCAGGACATGTATCACCCGATGGACCTGAAGCCGGACGAGACGATGTACTGGATGAGCGACATGGGCTGGATGATGGGGCCGTGGCTCGTCTTCGGCACCCTAACCGTCGGCGCCACGATGGTGCTGTACGACGGCGCCCCCGACCATCCGGATCCCGGTCGTCTCTGGCGCATGGTGGACGATCACGACGTCACGCACCTCGGCGTCTCGCCCACCCTCATCCGCGCCCTCAAGACGCACGGGGAAGAGCCGGTGGCGGCGGCCGACCAGTCCAGCCTGCGGGCCATCGGGTCCACCGGCAGTCCGTGGGATCCCGCGTCCTGGAAATGGTGCTTCGAAACCGTGCTCGACGGCGAAAAACCAATTCTGAACTACTCCGGCGGCACGGAAATCTCCGGCGGCATCCTCTGCGGCAATCTCTTGGAACCCCTGAAACCCGCCGCGTTCTCCGGGCCGGTGCCCGGCATGGATGCCGACGTGGTGGATACTGACGGCACACCGGTCCGAGGCGAGGTTGGTGAACTCATCATTCGAAAGCCGTGGATCGGCATGACGCGGGGCTTCTGGGACGGCGACGACCGCTACCACGACGCCTACTGGAGCCGGATCGACGACGTGTGGGTGCACGGCGACTTCGCCGCCGTTGACGAGGACGGCCTCTGGTACATCCTGGGGCGCTCGGACGACACCATCAACGTGGCCGGCAAACGCATCGGCCCAGCCGAAATCGAGGCGCTCATCAATGCCCACGAGGCAGTGGCGGAGAGTGCCGCCGTCGGCGTGCCGCACGACGTAAAGGGTTCGGAAATTGTGGCATTTGTGGTGCTCCAGTCCAATCAGAACGAGACGGAACGCCTCCGCACGGCCCTTCTGCAGACCATCGCGAACGAAATGGGCAAGCCGCTGAAACCACGTGAGATCCTGTTCGTCGACGCGCTTCCCAAAACACGCAATGCGAAGGTCATGCGCCGCGTGATTCAATCTGCCTACCTCGACGAGGACCTGGGCGACACCTCTAGCCTAGAAGACCCGAGTACCGTCGAGGCCATCCGGAACGCCCGGTAGAGCCGGACCATACCGAGGGATTCGTCGTTTCTTTACACCCGCTCAATCCCAAACTGTCTGTTCACTGCGGATATGTCCGTTCCCCGGCGGCCATTTGTTCCGCTCTTTCTACTCATCGTCCTTCTGGTTGCCCCCGCAGCGGCGCAGACGGACGGCATCACCATTACCGGGACCGTGATGGACGACAGCACCGGGGGCCCTCTCCCCCACACCCACGTCTTCATCTCCGGGTCCATGACGGGCACGGCCGTTGGGGAGGATGGTCGCTTCCGCCTTTCCGGCCTCTCGCCCGGCGCAAAGCGGCTCTACGTTACCCGTCTGGGGTACGAGGCCGAGCAGATGACGCTCGTCCTGCCCTCGGATACGACAATAACGCTTCACTTCCGGCTGGAGCCAACCGTGATCCGCGCCGAAGCAGTCACAATTTCGGACCAGCGAGACGAAGAGTGGTACGAGCGGCTTGACCGGTTTAAACGACTGTTCATTGGGGAATCGGAGGCTGCTAAACGCTGCCGCCTGACGAATCCGAAGGTACTTCGATTCGACACGGCCTGGTGGGGAAAATTCGAGGCCGAGGCCACGCGCCCTCTCATCTTCGAGAATCGAGCGCTCGGCTATCGGGTCACCTACTACCTAAAGGAATTCGAGGTACGAGGCGACATTGTGCGCTGGGACGGAGAGCCCGTGTTTGCTCCACTCTCCCCCCGAGACTCCGTTGAGGCCGCGCGCTGGACTGCCAATCGCCGTGAGGCGTTTTACGGCTCGCTGCGGCACTTCCTTCTCGCCCTTCTCAACGACCGCGTGCAAGAGGAGCAGTTTCAGATGCACCGCATGCCCCGTGCCCAGGCCTTCCGGCGCCTGGGACGAGCGGACCGACTTCCGGCCGACCGTGACGACATCGTGGCCGGGCGGGTCGATTCTCTGTACGCACTGAATTTCCGTGGAGCATTAGAGGTTCGGTACAGTGGCGAGGCCGAGTCGTCTGCGTATCTTGAATGGGCCGACGCCCACCGGGCCTCGCGCAGTTATCAGGTGTCCCGCATCCGCCTCAACAAGCATCCGATTCACGTGGATCGACGGGGCGAAATCGTGGAACCGTACGGGGCCACCCTCCGCCGCTACTTCGCATTCTCGCGGCGACTGGCCCGCCTGCTTCCCCACGAGTACCGGCCGCCCAACACGTCGCTCGCCGCTTCGGTCCCGTCAAAATGATCTATCGCCAAAAGGCGTTTTCGTAGTGCTCAATCTGAGGCGTCCCGTCCGAGAGCACAATGCCCACCACGTCGAATCGGGACGGGGCCCCTTCGAATTCCCGCTCGTGCAGGTAGGCCCGCGAGACCTTTATCAGCGATTGCTGCTTCTCGTCGGTGACGGACGCTTCCGGGGGACCAAAGCCGGATCCGCTCCGGGTCTTAACTTCCACGAACACGAGTTCCCCGCCCTTGCGGGGGTCGAAGCAGACGAGATCGACCTCGTTTCGCTCGAAGCGATAGTTTCGTTCAAGCACGCGGTACCCTTCCTCCTCCAAAAAGTCGGCGGCAATCTCTTCTCCCCGGTCTCCGATGTCCTTCGTGCTGCCCATCGTCTTGGGACAGAATGATTGGTTACACGTCTCACTCCGAATCATCCCCCTGCTCGTTCGACGTCGTCTCTAATGCCCCCGCAACAGATATCAGCTGCCGGATAACGTCCTCATTTTGGTTCTTGACCAGCGGAAGTAGCGCCCCCGTCACACGTTCAAAGACGTCAATGAGCTCAATCAGGTTCTGGATGCGTTCATAAAGCGCCTGGTCCGCCGCGGGCCGATCATCGAGGGCTTGGTCGTCCGGGATGAGGTGTTCGGCGACGCCTTCCAGCTGGTCTCGTAGAGGCCGCACCTCCTGCTGCTCCCGCTCTTCGATGATGCGGGCCGTCACCGTCCACACGTCCGTCTCCGCCACGTAATGATCTTTTCGGGAATCCGGCACATGCGTCTTTTCGACGAGCGACCACTCCACGAGAGAGCGGAGGTTCATATTGGCGCTGCCCCGGCTGATTTGGAGTCGCTCCATGATCTGGTCGGTATTGAGGGGCTGCTCCACACAGTAAAGCAGGGCGTAGACCTGGGCCATCGTTCGATTGATACCCCAGCTGGAGGCCATTTTCCCCCAGAAGGTTACGAATTGATCGACCGCCTCCGCGTGCCGGGGGCTTGTTTCCGACACATTCAGGGGCGAATCCGAGAGCGTAGAAGAATTCGAAGAGGCCATAACACCACCCGGCCGCCCAACGGCGGTTCGGTTCAAAAATCTGGGAGCAACGGAGTAGGGAAAGCCTACTCCCGTAGCCCTGGAAATTGTTTCTCCCCGTCATTACGAATCGATCATCCTGCTTTGTAGCTTTTCCTGATCACGGCCTCTTCCCAAAGCCAGTCTTCCCGAATGAGTGCGGACGCGCAAATTATCACCCTGACCACCGATTTTGGCACCCAAGATGGCTACGTGCCCGCGATGAAGGGAACCATGCTCTCCATTGCCCCGAACGCGAGACTCGTAGACGTAACCCACCAGATCGACCCGCAGGATGTGATGGAGTCAGCGTTCGTGCTACAGTCGGCCCAGCCGTATTTTCCGGAGGGCACGGTGCACCTGGTCGTCGTAGATCCCGGTGTCGGAACCGACCGAAAGGCGGTGGCCCTGCGGCATAAAGGGCACTGGTACGTAGGACCGGACAATGGCGTATTCCCGCTCGTGCTTGACGAAGAGCCGCCCGACGCCATCATTGAGCTCGACAACCCTAACGTGTGGCGCACGTCCTCTCCGAGCTCTACCTTTCACGGACGCGACATTTTTGCACCAGCCGCAGCCCACCTGGCGGCTGGGCGATCACTGGACGAGCTCGGCTCGCCCGTGGAGAGTCTGGAGCCGCTCCGGTGGGCTCAGCCGTTCGTCGAGGACGATTCGGTGGAGGGATGGGTCGCCCACGTCGACCACTTCGGCAACTGCATCACGAACGTGCGCCGGGCCACCCTGGTGGACGCCCTGAATCTTGATTCGGAGGGCAACACCGCCGACGCGTTTCCGCCCCTTGAGGTGTACGCGGGCTCCACCGTACTCAACTCCATTCACTCCACCTATGGCGACGTGTCGGGGGGGGATCCGCTGCTGTTGTTCGGGAGTACGGGATTTCTGGAAGTGGCGGTAAATGGGGGAAACGCGGCGGAAATGCTTGACATTCGGAAAGGCGACTCCATCAAGATCGCCCTCGTGGAGTCGGGATGAGCGCATGCGCAAACCTGCGTCGCGCTCTCCTTCTCGAACTCTAGAGAAAACGAGCGTTGACATCTTTGCAGATTCGCCCGGGCAGACGAGATGTCGTAGACAAACCCCCACCGTGTTCCTCCTTTCAGCGTGAGCCCTCTGCTGCTTTCCTATATGCCGTCTTCTACCCCCTCCCCCGAGTCCAGTCTGGATCGCCACTTGCAGGCTCTCTATCCGCTGGCCCGCGTCTTGGCGGGCTCCGAGAAGGCCGCCATTCTCATTGAGGACGTATACAGCCAGGTGGCGGACGTGCCTCCGGACGAGCGTCCCGATGACGAACGAGCCTGGCTATTCCGGCTTCTGATCGAGCATCGAGACGGGTCCCTCCCCTCCACCGGTGCTGACGTACACCCGGGCACTGAGACCTCGTTCACAGACGATCCGTTCCGGCGGGAGGTGGCCGAACAAACCGCTGAGCGCAAGTTGCCGGTTGCCTTTGCGGCCTGCTCCCTCCACGAGCGTGTGATCCTCGCAGTTGACGTGCTGGCATCTCCTTCTGACGAGCTGCTCGCCTCGGCACTGGACACAACAGTGGAGAACGCCCGGTCCATTCGGGATCAGGCCCGCTCGGCTCTTCGCGCCTCGCTGCGGGACGTACTGAACGGTCCGGAACGGATGCTCGTGGACGTGGCCCTTCCCGACGAGGCGCTGCGTGCTCAGCTACGCACCCTTTTCAAAGACCACTTTCAACCCGCCCCGTCCTCCCTGCGCGCGACCGTCCGCGACATTTTGGAGCGAGCTCAGGCTAAGCGAAAAAACGATGCGTCCGATTCTTCCGCCTCCGGTCTTTCTCTGCTCTCCTCCTTGGGAAACAAGCTCTCCGTCCGCCACCTCGTTGGTACCCTCGTCCTGATTGGGGTCCTTGGCCTCGGAATCACCGGATGGGAATACTTCACCTCCTCGCCCTCGACCGCTCCCCCCTCGCCCCAGAGCATGGTAGCGCTCGCGGCTCAGCAGGCCTCGGAGATCACGGTCGCCCACCCCACAACGGATGCAGAGTCGGCCGCGGCCTACGTCCGTGAGACGTGGGACCGCCGGGTGGCCGTTCCCTCCATTGAGGGGGCAACCCTTCAAGGCGTGGGACGGTTACAGGCAGGCTCGGACGCGGCGATCCCCGTGTTTCTTTTCGACGACCCACCGGAGAAGGCTCGTATCGTCGTCTACGCCTTCAATTACGCGCTACTGAACCGCCTCGGCCCTCACGGCACCCTCGACCGCTCCCTCCGTTCCCAACTGACCGCGAACCGCTCGCTGCTTGAAGAGGAGCACGCCGACCGAAATGTCGTGTTGTGGCGACAACAGGATGACATTCTCGTCGCCGTTGCACCGCACCTGTCCTCCTCCACCCTCCGCACCCGCATCCAGCGCTGATCCCGACTCCCGGTTCTATCACGGGAGTCAGTCCGGAAGCTCTATGCGGAAGGTCGACCCTTCTCCTACCGTCGATTCCACGAGTTCGAGTGTGCCCCCGTGGTAGGTCTCGACCACTCGGCGCGCGAGGCTGAGCCCGAGCCCCCACCCTCGCTGCTTCGTGCTGAATCCGGGTCGAAAGACGTTTCCCCACTGGCGGCGTTCGATCCCGGATCCAGTATCCTCGACCTCGACGTACACTCGATCCTCCTCCCGTCCCCCCGAAACCGCAATCCGTCCAGTGTCACCCTGAATTGCGTCCAGGGCGTTCTTGAGGAGGTTCTCCATGACCCAGGCGAAAAGCTCCTGGTTTACCTCCACCTCCAGCGCGGCCGGCAGATCCACGGAAAGCTCGACCTCTTGTCCCCGATGCGGCAGCCGCCGCCGGATGTAGGAGGCCGACTCTTCAACGATCGGCACGAGATTGCAGCGCTCGAGCTTGGGCTGCGAGCCGATGTCGGAAAAGCGGTTGGCAATGCGCCGGAGCCGCTCCACGTCGTTCTCAATTTCATCGAGCGTCTGCTCCCGCTGCTCTTCGTCCAAATCCGAGGACCGGAGCATCTGGATCCACCCCAGTAGGCTGGACAAGGGGGTACCGAGCTGGTGAGCAGCCTCCCGGGCCATGCCCATCCAGAGACTGCTTTGCTCATTGCGTCGGATGTACGAAAAGCCGAGGTAACCGACCAGGATAAAGAGCCCCACGAAGAGAAACTGCCCCCACGGAAAGATGCGAAGTTCCTGAATGAGCCACGACTCGTCGTAGTACAGATACTGCGTGAGCTGCCCCCGTTGCCGGGCGACGCTTTCATCGGCCGTCGAGAGATCGACTCGAATCGGAATGGGATCGAACGTGGCCGCCATTTCTTTCGTGCGCTGCCGAAGCCGCCGGAGCGCCACCGAATCGTCGGGCGACAAGGACGAGAGCGTGTCGGGCACCTCTACATTTCGCCAGAATCGGGGATGCCGGCCGGTCGAGTCCGTTATGATCGCCGGGATGCCGAACCGATTGGGCTCAATAATCTCGCTGAGGATAAAGTTGAGCTCATTGGTCGGCGGCATGGTCTGTGCCCAATCCACGGCCTGCTGGTACCGGGCCAGCTGCTCAGATGAGAGCTTCGGGGCTTGGCCGCTCTGCTCCAATCGGCGCAAATAGTCTTCCAGCGCTCGAAACTCGGCCAAGTGCGGATTCACAGACTGGCGCTGAGCCTTCACGACTTCAGCGTGGGCGTCGGCCCAGAGCTGAATGAGGGCCTGTTCCCGCTCGCGGAGGCGATCGACCAGGCGCTGGGTGTAGAGAAGCGAGGCGACGGCGATGACGCCCGCAAGGACGATGAGGCCGAGCTTCAGGCGTACGGACCAGCGATACGTGTTCATGGACGGGAGCCCTGTTCGTCGTTCCGGAAAACTGCCAGGGGACGGACTCCCAAGGACCAGACGCGCACTGGTTCCCGACGCCCATCACGCGAATTGACCTGCATCTCTGAAAAGACGGGAGCTCCCTCGGGACGCGCCGCTGACGCCCAACAGCGTCTCAGTCTCTACACCCAGGACGGGCTTAGAACCTCTAACAGAACCTAATCCATGTCGCTCTAGGACATCTGAGATGTCCAAGCTTGACTCCGGCAATCTAGATTGCCAAGCCCATCCGACGGTCGTTGGGATCTGTCCTTTCGGTTGGATGGGCTCCAAATCAAGTTTGGAGCGACAAACCAAAGTGCTTTTATGTCGGCTTTTCAGCGGTTTTGTTAGAGCTTCTTAGTCCCGTCATCCACGTTGCCCCACGCGCTCAAGCCCCCACGGGCAGAAGCAAAAACGCGACGGCAGAGGGGATGGACCTCCACACATACACTCAGAATCCAACACTCGGTTGTTCGCTCTGAACTACGCCGTTGCGGGGTGCTCCACGTCCGTGATGATCTGATCGCGGCGAGGACCGATCGAGATCATGCCGATGTCCACGTCCAGGTACTCGCCGATGAACGCCAGATAATCCTTTGCTTCCGCCGGGAGCTCGTGGAAGTGCCGTACGTCGGTAATGTCCTCCGACCATCCCGGCAGCGTCTCATAAATCGGATCGACCTTTTCGAGCGTCTGCGCCTCACTCGGGAAGCGGCGCGTTTTCTTGCCGTCGTACCGATACTGCGTGCACACCTTGAGCTCGTCCATTCCCGAAAGGATGTCGAGCTTCGTGACGGCCAGATCGTTGAAGCCATTGATCATACTCGTGTACCGGAGCGCAACGAGGTCGAGCCACCCGCAGCGCCGCGGCCGTCCGGTGGTCGCGCCAAACTCGCCGCCCTTCTGCCGCAACTCCTCCCCTGCCTCATTCTCAAGCTCCGTCGGAAACGGTCCGTTCCCCACGCGGGTGCAGTACGCCTTCGCGATGCCAAGCACGCGATCCACCGACGTGGGCGGCACGCCAAGCCCCGTGCAGCACCCGCCAGCCGTAGGATGGCTGGAGGTGACGTACGGATAGCTGCCGAAGTCGACATCCAGAAGTGACCCCTGTGCCCCCTCGGCCAGCACGTTGGCCCCGTCGTCAAGCGCGTTGCACAAGTACTTCGACGTATCGGTGACGTACGAGTCGATGCGCTGATCGAATTCGACGTACTCTTCTACGATCCGATCTACGTCCAGCGCCTCCGCGTCGTAGATGTCTCGAAGAATCGCGTTTTTCTCCTCGATGGAGCGGCGCAACTTCTGACGCAACACGTCGCGGTCCAATAGATCCACCACCCGGATGCCAGTGCGGGCAAATTTGTCGGTGTAGGCCGGCCCGATGCCCCGCCCCGTCGTCCCAATCTCGTCGTCATCCGAGGCCGAGGCCCGTTCCTCTTCCTGCGCCGCCTCGATCGCCTTGTGATACGGCATGATAAGATGGGCATTGTGGGAGATCTTGAGCCGATCCTCCACGTCAATCCCCAGCGAGCGGATCTTCTCAATCTCATCCAGCACAGCCTTCGGGTCGAGCACCACCCCATTCCCAATGACGCAGGTCACATTTTCGTGGAAGATGCCACTCGGCACGAGGTGGAGCACAAACTCCTCCTCGTCCCCCTGCTCGTCCTCCCACACGATGGTGTGCCCTGCGTTGGCGCCCCCCTGATAGCGGGCCACCACGTCAAAGTCTGGACTCATGAGGTCGGTAATCTTCCCCTTCCCTTCGTCCCCCCATTGGCTTCCGATGACAATTGATACCGGCATTGCGTTCGGCGTACGTTTGTAAGTAAATACGTGTGGAGCCTCCGGCAGTCAAGCTGTCGGCCACGAATGATGGTGAAGCGACGGCGGCCCGTGCGCCTGTTCCTGCACAGCTGCCACGGCCGCACCGATCGTGTCGTAGCAGGCAACTCCTGCCTGAAGCTCCGTAGTCAAAAAAACGAGCAAATGCTCCCGGATTTCGGGCGAGAACGAACCGGATGCCCCCACCAGACACCGCTCCCGAACCGCTGCACAAAACTGACGACCATCCGTGATTCCCCCCGTGCGGCCGAGCCCTGTCAGAATGCCGTCTTGTTCCGAAAAGCGATACTGCACAGGAGGCAGGGCAAACGCCACCAGGGTTAGGCCGGCTGTTCGAGACGTCGGTGCAGTTCAACGATCGTGGGAGAAGCGACGAAAACCGACGAGTAGGTCCCGACGATGACCCCAAAGATGAGGGCGAACGAGAAGCCGCGCAACACCTCCCCACCGAAAACAAACAGCACCGTCACCACGATCAACGTCGTCACGGAAGTCACTACCGTGCGGCTGAGCGTCGCGTTGATCGACTTGTTCACGATGGTTGGAAAGCTCTCCGTCTTAAAGAGATTCACGTACTCGCGCACTCGGTCGAACACGACCACCGTGTCGTTGAGGGAGTATCCCACGATGGTGAGAAAGGCCGCGATAATCCCCTGATCGATCTGCAGCGAGAACGGGACCACCCCCGCTAGGATGGAGAAGAGTCCGAGCGTGATCGTCACGTCGTGCATGAGCGCCGCCACCGCCCCCACGCTGTACCGCCACTCGAACCGGACGAGGATGTACAGGAAGATGACGGCGAGCGCGCCGAAGACAGCATAGATGGCTCCCTGACGCAGGTCCTCCGCAAAGCGCGGTCCGACCACGCTCGTCTTCTCAATTTCCGGATTCGAGCCCGGAAATTCCTCTTGGATCGTCGAGAGAATCAGGTTTTGGACCTCTGTCGTGCTGGCCTCATCATCTTCTGCCCTCGACGCTCGAATGAGCAAACTCGTCTCACCATAGGTTTTCACCTCGGGCTGGCTTCCGAGCGGCCCCGAGAGAGCCGCCCGTACGTCCACCGTCTGCACGTCGCCCACATTCCCGACGACGAACTCGTAGCCGCCCCGAAAGTCAATGCCCAGGGCTAAGCCCCGAACCAGGAGCGAGATGATGCTTACGGCGAGGAGCGTGCCGGAAATGACATATCCAATCCGGCGGCTCGAAACAAGACTGTAGTCAGCGTTCTCAAAGAGGCGCATAAGACTCCGATTGTCCTTGAAATCACGTCAAGAGGAAGTATCTGGGAACGCCCTATCCGTAACTCACGTCCATCCGGCGTTCCTCGACCATGTAGTCGAAGATGAGGCGCGTCACGATGATAGCGGTGAAGAGTGACGACAAAATCCCGGCCATCAGCGTCACTGCAAAGCCCTGAACGGGGCCGACTCCGAAGGAGTAGAGGATGACGCCCATAAAGAACGTCGTAATGTTGGCGTCGAGGATGGCGCTGAGGGACTGCTCGTACCCTGCCGAGATAGCAGCTCTCAGCGTCTTGCCTGTAGCTTGCTCCTCCCGCACCCGGTCATAGATCAGAACATTGGCGTCCACTGCCATACCAATCGTAAGCACGATTCCGGCGATGCCCGGAAGCGTGAGCGTGGCGTTGAACCCGGCGAGAATGCCGAGAATGAGAATCACGTTCAGCAGCAAGGCCACGTCGGCCACAACGCCTGCGGTATGGTAGTACATGATCATGAAGAGCACGACCAGAAGAAGCCCGACGATCACGGAAATCAGTCCCGCGCGAATGGACGCTTCGCCGAGACTGGGCCCCACCGTGCGCTCCTCAATAATGTCGACCGGGGCCTGCATGGAGCCGGACTGCAGAATCGTCACGATGTCCTGGGCCTCCTGCCGACTTTCGAGTCCACTAATCTCGGTGCGTCCCCCCATGATCGGCCCCTCAATGTTCGGATAAGAGTAGACGCGCCCATCCAGCACGATGGCCACCTGCTCCCCAACGTTTGCCTTCGTCACCCGTCCCCAGATGCGGGCGCCTTCGGAGTTCATCGCCATCGAGACCTTGGGCTCATTCGTCTGCCGACTGAACGTCACGGAGGCTTCCGTAATCACGTCGCCGGTGAGCTCCGCCTCATCGCGCACGGCCAACAGAGCGTATGTGTTGTCGGTGCCGGGAACCGGATTGCCCGTCCACAGAAATTGTACGCCCGACGGAATCATGTTCTGCACCTCAGGATCCCTGATCAAATCGTTGACCTGAGCCGTATCCGGTCCCTGCACGTAGCCCACTGTGGGGGAGCCCTGACGGGGCAGCGGCTGCATGACGGACAAGAGTGGATTCTGCGGTCCACTGCTCCCTTCGCTGCCGGGCTCCGAGAGAGCCGTCCCCTCCTGCGATTCCGCGTCTTGCTGCGACTGCGTGGCGAGGGCCGTGCCCTCCGTTGCCTCCGACGTGTCGCTACCGGCAGCCTGGCCCGTAGTGTCCGTGCTCGCCTCCGCAATCCGGGCCGAGTCGGCGGCGGTCGGTTCGTAATAGTCGATAATGCGCTGGACGGAGGCCTGCAGCTGCTGGGGTTCGCCCATGAGGTGAAACGTCAGCTGCGAGGCACTCTCCAACAGGTTTCGCACACGCTCCTCCTCTTCCACTCCCGGCAGCTCCACCGAAACGCGGCGCGAGCCCTGCTGCTGAATCGAGGGCTCAGTCACGCCGTAGCGGTCCACGCGGTTTCGGACGATCTGCATCGCGGTGTCGAGCGCATCATCAACCCGCGACGACAGGTAGTCCTGCACCTCGTCGTTCGAGGAACGACGCGTGAGATTGTCCGGCTCGCTCCGATAATACCGCGAGAGACGTCCGTCCGGGTTTCGCGATTCAAATTCCTGCACGAAGGCATTCACGACGGAGATGTCTTCTTGCTGGGCCCGCTCGCTGGCGGCATTCAAAGCTTCACGGAACGCTGCGTCCTTGTTCGAGGCGAGTTGGTCGAGAAGCGAACTCACCTGCATCTGGAGCGTCACGTGCATTCCGCCCTGGAGGTCGAGCCCCAGGTTGAGGGACGACTCGCGGATGCTCTCCAGTCGCTGTTGGTTTTCCCGCTCGTACTCCTGGCGCTCCTCTGCGCTCATCTGGTCCATCTGGTACGAGACGTACAGATTTTGGACCGATGGGAAGAGGTAGAAGCCACAAAGCCCGACGAAAAAAATGGTAAGCCCAAGCTTAAATCCGTTCCCCTGCATTTCAGTTGTTGCTCAATTTGGCAGTCAGATCGACGATGGCCCAGAAGCGATGTCTCCAGACGCGGGCGCACGGCACGGATCCGCTCCGTACGTGCACAGATCGTACCCGCTCACAGATGGATCTCCGGAGACTTCGCACAGTTGAGGCCAGCACTACGGCCCCATCGGGCGGGCAGCGACGAGCAGGCGGGCAAGCCGACCGGACGGCACAAACGCCACGAGACGAGACAAAACGGCCGGATCGAGCCACACAACAGACGGGAGGGGAGCTGCCCCTTGCCGTCCGGCCTGGTAACTTTCGCGGGCCTGCGCGATCGTCTCCTGCGCCACGTCCTGCACGGCTGGCAGAACCATCCGGGCGAGGGCGACGAGCCCAATCGTCCGCAATGTGAAGGCGAGGAGCATCATAACAGACCCAGAACGAGCGGTGGGTAGCCGAAGCAGGAATAACGTATTCGTCCGGATTGTTCCTCTCAACCACCCACTGCCGAATTGGCGGGGGCTTCATGGCCACGCCCCCCGGCAAGCATTCCTCCCTCTCTCATCCTCCATGACGAAACGCCCCTTCTCCCTCCCGATTCTCGCCTTCAAAACACTGACGAACGTTCGTCCCCCGTCCCCCGATGCCCTTCGAACCTACGTCCACCGACACCCTCCGCACGCACGACGGCCTTCAACTCCACACTCAGCGATGGGAACCGGGCCCCCAACCCGACGCCACCGTCGTCCTCGTCCACGGCTACGCTGAACATTGTGGCCGGTATGGACACGTCGCCCAGGCCCTCGTGGACGAAGGTGCGACCGTTCTGGGCTACGACCAGCGGGGCTACGGCCGGTCCGAGGGTCGGCGAGCGTACGTGGATACATTTGAGGACTACCTGGACGACCTCGCCCTCGTTCTCGATCACGTTCGGACGCACCGGGCGGAACGGCCTCTCTTTCTCTTTGGCCACAGCCTGGGAGGACTCGTCGTGCTAAAGTACGTTCTCGACCGGCATCCGTCCCTGCGTGGTCTGATGTTGAGTGCTCCTGCTATTGAGATCAATCCCGATCTCGCCCCCTTCCTTCGAATGCTGGCCCAACTACTGGGCCGCATTGCCCCGACCCTTCCGACCACCCGCTCTCCACAAAAGGCCATTTCTCGCGATCCGGAGGTGGTCCAGGAGGCCCAACAGGATCCGCTCAACTACCACGGCCGGGTACTGGCGCGAACTGGGGCCGAGATGCTTCGTGCCGGAGCGGAGGTGCGCGGTCGTCTCGACGCTCTACAGACGCCGTTTCTACTCTTCCACGGCACGGCGGACCAGCTGGCCAACCCTGAGTGGAGCCGTCGGCTGTACGAACGCGCGAGCGTCGAGGATAAAACCTTCCACCTCTACGACGGTCTCTACCACGAAACCTTCAACGAACCCGAGAAGGACACGGTGCTTTCCGACCTTTCAACGTGGATCCGTCCCCGAATCACGAAGCAGTGAGACTTCTGGAAATTTCTCGTCATCTCTTCCCTACGTCGGAGACTGCCGGAACACTCTTCGTGGCATATCTCGTTGTCGCTTCCGTATTCTGTTGATTCTGCTGGCACTAGACAAATCTCACACGCCCTCATGCCAACCTACACCTACCGCCGCGAAGACGGAAGCACCTTCGAGGTTCAGCAGAAGATTACGGAGGATCCACTGGAGACGTGTCCGGAGACAGGGCAAGATGTTGAGCGCATCATCACGGGCACGGGCGGCGTCATCTTCAAGGGCGAGGGCTTCCACGTCAACGACTATGACGAGCACGGCCCGGCGGATAAGAACGACGGCGCATCGGAGGAGGAATAGGTTCTCGGCAGGTAGAGCGTGCCCACCGGACCGATACACTTACGAAATGGTCTTGCATTCGAAACGTAGGAGCTGCGCATCGTCGGCTTCGACGTGGCGACCGAGGCTGAGGTGCCCGGTTCCGTGAAGCCGTAACTGCTCGCGGTGGAGAAACATCACCTCTTCGTCCCCAATCTGGACGTAGGTGCCATTCGTGCTGCTGTCAGTGATCATGAACGAGTCCCGCTGTCGCTCGATGACCGCGTGCATGCGCGAAACCCGGGAGTCGGAGATGCGAAGGTCACTCTTCGAGCCCCGCCCCAGCATGAAGGGTCCTTGCTCCACCGTGATTGTATCGTCCCCGTAGCGGAGCGACAAAACGTTTCGTTCTTGCTGCTGGGCAGGCTCCGGATCTCGACTTTCGACGACTGTAAGATTGGAGCCGCTCTGTTCTCCGAGCAGTTCCACGATTTCTACCGGCTCCTCTTTTCCGCGAAGGACGGTTTCGCCAAGGTTACGGGTCCGACTCTCGAAAAAATCCGGAAGCGGCTCAAGCGTCCCGGCGGTGGTGACGACTTGCTCGGGACGCGCCCAGTCCACGAGTCTGGAGGCGGTGTTGACGGCATCCCCGTAGACATCCCCGTCATCTTCCTGTACGACGGAGCCGTGGCACATGCCCACACGAATCTCAATTCCCAACGCGGCCAGCTTCTTCTCCTGTTGAAGGGCCTGGGGAAACTTCGTCACGGCACTCGTGGCCGCAATCAGATCGGGAAAGGTCCCCATCACCTCGTCCCCGATGGTTTTCACGACCGTGCCGTTGTACTCTCGAATGACCTCTGAAATCACGTCCAGCACCTGGCCCACAATCTCTCGGGCCTTATCGTCCCCGTACTCCTCAAACAGAGCCGTGCTGTCGCAGATGTCGGCGAAGCAAATGGCGAGTTCAGTAGTGCGGGACATCGGGAGGGGATCGAATCGACCGAAAGACTGTGGAGAACCTGTCGCAGAAGGGGAAGCGTCCCCTTCAGGACACCAAAGAATCTCAGACGGAGATACGCAGAGTGTGTGCGGCCGCAAAGCAGAGGGGACACACCAGATTCGAAAACATCTTCAACTTTCTGGATGCACTCGCACGTCACACAGCCGTTCCGCCGAATCGTCGGTTCAATTGGAAGATCAAAAACCCAGTGGGGCAACGGGCTTCGGGCAAACAGTCAAACTTTTGAGAACGGCTCGTGCTCGGGGGACCAAAAGACTCCGCCGGGATGCCAGAATCTCGGCAAAGTCAGGCTGAGGAGGACAGTGTCCAAACTCAGCAGATGTCGACGCTACGATTCTTCTTCGTCCTCGTCTTCGTCCGAGGCTTCCTCAAACGTCTCCTCGTCAATGTACTCGCCCCCAAGGGTCTCTTCACTAATATCTGAAAGATCCGAATCGCCCGTTTCGATGTCCGAGAGGTCGTAGTCATTCTCTTCATCCTCCTCTCGACCCAGCAATCCCTCAAGCTCTTCTTCGCCGGGTCCTTCCCCTGAGGTATCTCCCCAGGCACGGCCACGCCCCACCCATTTCTCAACTTCGCGAAACTGCTCTTCGGACATATCCACCTTTTGAGCGATGGCCGCAATCTTCCGGCGCTCCACGTCTCCGTACGTGCCGTCGGCGTACGCCAGCCGCATGAGTTCCTGTACGAGGAGAAACCGCGTCCCCGATTCCGAAAACTGGGAGGTGAGGTGATCCAAATCGAGGGGCGACCCCGCTTCCAAGATATCTTTCACGACCGATCGCGCACGGTCGCCAAGCTCCCAGGCCTCCGCGTACTGCTCAACCATTTCTTTCTCATCAATGGTAACCGAATCGTCGGCAACCGCAATGTGAGCAAGGGCTTTCAAAAACGGCTCTCGGTCCGCCTCATCCACCCGCGACACGGCCTTCATTCCGAGTGATTTAGACATATTCAACACCAGACCTAAGTGAAAAGGGTGTCGACACGATGTACCCACACCTCAAATGTCACAATCCCTATTCCGGAAGTCAAGGAATGGAGACGTCCCTCTTAGTGTTTGACGGAATTTCGCTGCGGGTTTAGGGGTGCGTCACGTTTTCCTCATCGCGTTGAACGTTGATCGATGGTCTTGTATTCAGGCCATTGAAATAGTATTCAGATCGGGGACCCCAAATCAGTGACTCCTTCCTTCAGCCTGATTACCAGTAGGGGCTCGCCCTCTCCAGGCCTCCCGCCCTCCACCGAGGACTCAACTGAACTGGTACTGCTGAATGAGCGCAGCGCCTTCCGAGATCACGACCTTTCCTGCACTCGTCACGGGAATCGCCAACACCATCCCCACCACCCCAAAGAACTGTGCTGCAATCCACACCGCGATGAGTACCTCCAGTGGATGCAGGTCGACGGCCCTCGCAAAAACGAGGGGCTGGATGAAGGCCTCGTCGGCAATTTGGATGGCGAGAAAGGCCAATAGCACGAGTGCGGCCGTAGACATTCCCCCCGGCGTGGCAAGCTCGATGAGCACTCCAATGCTCCCCCCCAGCAGCGATCCCGCATACGGAATCACGGTCGTTATCCCTGCAAGGAGCCCGACGAGCACGAAGGCCGGAACGTCCAGTATCCAGAGAACGCCCGTGGACAGCACCGCGATGATGGAAATCTCGAGCACGAGGCCCCGAAAGTAGTTTCCGAGTTGAATGTCAATTTTGTGCAGCGCCTCGAGACTGAACTCGAAATATCGGTTCGGGACAAACCGGATCAGTCCACGCTTAATGCGGGGACCGTCCCGAAGCAAGAAAATCGCCATGAACGGCACGAGAACGACGTTGGTCACAATGCCGAGGAGGTTCGGCGCCATGTCCACCAGGCCGGTGGTCCAGTGGTCCACCTTCTGATTTAGATCCTCCTGGATCGTTACCTCCCGCCCCCCGATCGACCGGGACATCGCACTGAGCCGCTGGTCGACCTGACCAACGACCTTGGTGATTCGGGCGACGTCGGTTCGCTCCTCAACGTCCTGAATCTGCTCTTGCACAACCGGTCCCAGAAGGATGCCGCCCCCAACCAGTGTCAAGATTAAAAGCCCAAAGACGAGAAGGGTGGCATTCGTGCGGCTCACGTGCACCTGGAGCCGGCTCACGAGCGGATTGAGAAGATAGGCAATCAGCGTCGCGACCAGCAGCAGCTGTGCGATCCCCTGCAGGAAATAAAAAAGCACCCCAACCCCTCCAAGAAACAGCAGTCCCCGAATCCGGCGCAGAAAATCCCGGAGCAGCGCCGTCATCGAACGTTCGTCCTCGGCTTGCGGCATGGCGAGAGTGCGACACGTATGAGAAGGGGACTCGCCTGACTAGTGGACTATTACCTGTCATTTATCGCCCCAATCGATCTCAAAATTCCTCAGGCAGGTCGCTTCGAGCGAGGCTTCAACCCGCCAGCTCATCTGTACCGTCAGAGGAATTCTCCCCGTCAGAAGCCCCCTCGTGGAGACGCTCGCGCAACTCTTGAACCTGCTCGTTGGTCTGGATGAGCCGCTCGCTGATCACCTGCGACATCCGAAGCAGAAGCTGCACGCCGAGCGACGGGTCTCGCTCCACCAGCCCCAACAGATCCGGCCGGAAGAGGCCGTAGAGAACGGACTCCGTGCGGGCGACGGCGGTTGCCGAGCGGGGCGTTTCATTCAGGAGCGCCAATTCCCCAAAGAAGTCCCCATTCGAGAGCGTCGCCAGGGTATCGTCCGTGGGCTCGTAAACAATCTCAATGGTCCCCTCCTGAATGATGTACATTCCAACGCCAGGATTCCCCTGACGGAAGAGGATCTCCCCCGGATCGTACTCTCGGCGATGCAGGATCGACTCGACGGCGGACAGCTCTCCTCGCGAGAGCTCATCGAAGAGGGGAATCTCACGGAGAAGAGTGTGGACGGACGTTTCGTCCGTCTGTCGGAAGATATTGTCCCAGAAGCTATCCACAGCGAAGGGAGCGTGCTCGCTTCACAGGTTGCGGCCAGCGGGTCGAAACCACCTACAACGTACAGCCCAACCTGCACAACGTCTAGCACTCAAATCGGCTGGTTTGCAGCAGGAGCCCCTCGCCCTACAGAGGCCACGAAGAGATGAGAAGCTGTCTGGTGAAATGAAGGGAAGCCGAGCCCCCAGAACGTTCCAGCAGCCTGACCGCATGGAGAAGAGCTCCCCAGCCACGGAGTGTTTACTGTGCCTTTGCAAGATTAATCGCAGGCCCAATAGACACCCTAGCACCGGGCATTTCTTCCTCTAGAAAGGTCTGCACCCTCCTCGTAGTGCCGTTGGAGTCCAACGGCACTATAAGGGAAGGTTCGCTCTCGTCCGGCGGACAATCTCATAATCCTACAATAAACACTTCCGAGCCCACAAAACGGCCGGTCTCCCCGCAGAAGAGTCGAGAGGACCGGCACGTGCAGACAGTGCGCCTACCCCTCCAGCACCGCAGCAGCCTCTTCCGCAATGCCGAGGAATGACTCTGCCTCCAGACTTGCGCTGCCGATGAGCCCCCCCGTCACGTCCGGTTGCGAAAGCAGGTCGGCGGCATTGTGAGGCTTCATGCTCCCCCCGTAGAGGAGTTCAATGTCCGACGCAACGTCGGCCCCGTACCGGTCGGCGAGATCCTCCCGAATCACGGCGTGCATGTCCTGGGCCTGCTCCGGCGTCGCCGACTCGCCCGTGCCAATGGCCCAAACCGGCTCGTAGGCAATAATGAGATCATCGGCGGCCGTCACCTCCAGTCCGTCGAGCGCTCCTTCGAGTTGGGCGTGCACGACCGATTTGGCATCCCCCGACCGGCGCTGGTCGATGGTTTCGCCGACACAGATGATTGGAACCAGATCGTGGCGGTGGGCCTGCAAGGCCTTCTGGTTGACCTCCCCATCCGTTTCGCCGTAATACTGGCGGCGCTCGGAGTGCCCAATAATGACGTGCGTGCACCCAACCGAGGTGAGCATGGGCGCGGACACGTCGCTCGTGTACGCTCCTTCATCCTCGGAGTGCACGTCTTGGGCCCCGACGGCGACCGGGTGGTCCTCAAGAACCTCGCCCACGGCCTGCAGGTGAACGAACGGCGGGCAGACAGCAAAATCGATCGCGTCAAACGCAGAATCAGCGTCGTCAATTCCGTCGGCAATCGCCTTCGCCAACTCCACACCGCGCGGAAGATCGGTGTTCATCTTCCAGTTTCCAGCAATCAGCATAAAAGGGTCGGGTTCGTCCAAAAGAATTCAGAGACAGAGAGGCCTTACTTGCAGGCCTCATAGGCACGAATAGTGGGCGGAATGTTGAGATATTCCCGCTCCTTGGTCACCTCTGAAAAGTGCTCACGCAGCGGTTCTTCGAGGTGGTTATAGTACTGATAGACCAAAAACTTGCCATCGCCGGCAAGAACGTCGTGGGTCGTTCGGAGCAACTCGACCCGCGTCTCTTCGTCAAGGAACGAGAACGGAATGCCCGACACGATGTAGTCCACCTCCTCAAAGCCATGTTCATTGAGAATGTCCTCAACGTGCTCGGCCCGATCCTCGACCACAATCGCGCGAGGGTCATCGGCCGTCATCTCTTCGAGCGTCTCCACGAAGTCGGGATTGCTCTCGATAAGGATGAGGGTGGAATCGTCCGTCATGTTGTCGAGAATGTACTCACTAAAGACCCCATTTCCAGGGCCATACTCGACAATGACGGCGGATTCATCGAAGTCAATCCACTTGCAGACGCGCTTAACGAGGAAGGATGAGGACGGCACGATGGCGGCAACGTCCTGATCCTGAATGAAATTTTTGATGTACGAGATTGTCCCCGTGAGTGTCGGCACGAGTGCGTTGGTTGACTTTGGAGAAAGCAACGAAGAACGTCAGAGTAGCCTACCGTCGCGACGCCAAACGGCAACGGTCTACGATGAGGATCGAAACGATCGACGTCGACCCGCAGAGGGCGTCGCGTCCCGTGAAAATGTTGTTCTTTGCTAAGGTAGTGCCGCGGGGGGCCTTCTTTCAAGCGAAGATGCCCGCGGATTTCGTGAAGGATTGCTGAGAAGCGAGACAAGGAACCGAGGTTCGGGGCACTCCCCCTATCCTCAGCCCAGAAGTAGCTCCCGAGCGATTATGGCCCCGATTCGAGAAGCTGTGTCAGGTCTTCCTGAAACCCAAGGAACGCTGCGCCGGAGTAGCGGCCAACGATGGCCCCTTCCTCGTCAATCAGCACGCGAGACGGGAGCGTGGCCACGTTGTACGTCGTAGCCAGCGGATCGTCGAGGCCCTTGGGAGCAATCACGTGGTGGCCGGGAAACGACCGGTTCTCGGTGAAGGCCTCGTGGAGCAGGGTGTCCGGTTCTACGGAGATGGAGACAAAGGCCACTGAATCGGGACGGGTCGCCCGGTAGAGGGCATTCCGGGTGCCGAGCTGGCGCCCGAAGAGATCGTTGCCGGGCCGATAATATTCGAGCACGACAGGTCGCCCCCGGAGCGACTGAAGAGACAGCGTGTCGCCCGCTATCGTCGTTACGGTGAGATTGGGCGCTTCCGTACCCGGAAGCAGATTGTTGACTTCGTACGTGGCCCGGTCGGCCCACTCCGCCCAATCGGTATTCGGATACTCATTTTTGAGGCGCTGAGCGGCGGCCAGTGCAGCTTCGGACTGGAGGCTGTCAATGAAGGCGCGGACCCGGGTGGCCTGCACCCCGGCCCGTTGCTCGTTGGTCTGTGCCCGCTGCTGGAAGGTGTTTAGCAGCTCGAGCGCGGCGTCCTGCCCGTGCAGTCGAGTAGAGGCCCGATATGCGAGTTGTGCGGCCTCAACAAACCGGGGATTGGTGGGCTCGATCGTTTGGGCGCGGGCCACGACGAGCGAATCGTTCCAACCAGAAAGCAGGGACAACGATTCTGTTGCTGCCAACTGACTCGCGAAGGCGCCGGGGAAGGTGTCTTGCAGGTTCCAGAGGGTGCTGCTCGTCTGCCGAATGCCTCGGCTCATGGCGGTTGAGTCGCGAGCATCGGCTTGGAGCCGTTTCACGAGTCCCCGGCGGTGCTGCGCCATCGTATTGCGGTACGCACTCAGGGCGGCATTCTCGGGGGAACGAACGAAAAATCGTCGTCCGTTGAGCGGCAGTTCGACCTCCAGAGTGGCGGAGTCGCCGTCGGCCACCACGTAGTCGGTACTCGCCAACCGCTGCTGCCCCTGCCGGCCCCAAACCATCAGCGGATAAATGCCCCGCTCGGGGGCTGTGACTGTCATCTGAAAGCGTCCGTCCTGCCCCGTCGTCGCCGTGCCGAGCGTGTCGATGTCTCGTCCGTTCGCGTCGGCAACGAGTACCCGAAAGCCGCTGTAGTCGCCGGTTGCGTCAATGTCGGACCGGACGGTGATTCGCCCCTCCACGTAGCCCTGAATGGTGTCGGGCGTCCGCTGGCACCCAATCCACAACGTCACAATGAAGAACAAGAGCATGCCCCGCCGAAGCACCATCCCGGGGGACCGTAGAGTTGTCGTTCGACTCGAAGTGACGCTCGTCATCAACAAACGGTGCCTGAACGGCAGTCAGTTTTAGATTCTCACCAGAAACAGCGCTCCTCCCCTTTCGCCTCTCGCCCATATAGCGTTACTCAATCGCATTGACTCCTCACTCAACCTCACTCGCTGAATAAACGCGAGGCCTGTCGATGTATCCGCAAGCGACCAGTTCGAGTAACGCTATAGTCTCCAGAACGATCAAAAATCCGACCCTCTGACATCACTCTTCACTCTTCAACAGCTTCTTTTCGCGCCTCCAGTTTCTCGCGGAGCATCTCTCGCACGAGTTGGGGGTCCGGCGAGCCGTCGAAGCGCTGCATGACCTGCCCGATAAAGAACCCGATCAGTCCGTCTTTTCCGCCAAGATAGGTCTCCACCTGGTCCGGATGATCGTCGATGACCTCTTCGACGACGGGCGCAATTTCGCTGGTGTCGGACACCTGAATGAGGTCCCGATCATCCGCAATTTTGCCGGCGCTCTCATTGGTCTCCTCCAGCATCACCTCGAACACCTCCTGCGCCCCATTCGAACTCACTTTGTCCTGTACCCGAAGGAAGGCAAGCTGCGCCAACCGCTCGGGACCCACCGGAAGCTCGTCGATAGTGATGTCTTTCTCATTGAGCACACGCATCACCTCAGTCATCACGAGGTTCGACACGAGCTTCGCCTGTGCGTCGGTGTCTCCGCCCTTCGTCCGTTTGTAAAGCTCTTCCAATGCCGCCTCGAAGTAGTCGGCCACGGCGCGCTCCTCCGTGAGCACGTTGGCATCGTAGGGCGGCAGGCCCACCTCGTCGACAAAGCGCTGGCGACGGGCACGAGGCAGTTCGGGAAGAGACGCCTTCACGTCCGCAATCATCTCGTCCTCGACCTCCACCTCCACGAGGTCCGGGTCCGGCATGTATCGATAGTCGTGCGCCTCCTCCTTCGAGCGCATCGGACGGGTGGTCCCGGAGTCCGGGTCCCAGAGGAGCGTCCGCTGCTGGACCGAGTCGCCGCTCTCGAGGGCGGCGATCTGGCGCGTGATCTCGTAGTCGAGCGCCTTTTCGACGTGACTCATCGAATTCATGTTCTTCAGCTCCGTGCGGGTGCCGAAGGACTCGCGCCCCCGAGGCCGCACACTGACGTTGGCGTCGCATCGCAGCGAGCCCTCCTCCATGTTGCCGTCGCTGATGCCGAGATAGCGCACCAGCTGGCGGAGCCGCTTCAAAAAGAGGTAGGCCTCGCGGGGCGTGCGCAGATCCGGCTCGGTCACCATCTCCAGGAGTGGCACCCCGCAGCGGTTGTAGTCGAGCCGGGTCTTTCCCCCCTCCTGGTGGATGGACTTGCCGGCATCTTCCTCCATGTGAATCCGCGTGAGGCCGATGCGCTTCGTGTCGGGCCGATGGGTCCGGCCGTCGTCCCCCTCCTCGTCCTCTCCCGGAAAAATTTCGACGTATCCGTCGTAGCAGATCGGCGTGTCGTACTGCGAGATTTGGTAGCCCTTCGGGAGGTCCGGGTAGAAGTAGTGCTTCCGGGCAAAGACCGAGCGCGGAGCAATGGAGCACTGCGTGGCCAGGCCCAGGCGCAGCGCGTACTCGACCACCGTCCGATTCAGAACCGGCAGCGTGCCCGGATGGCCCAGGCTCACAGGATCGACCTGGGCGTTGGGCTCGGCCCCAAAGGCCGTGGCGTCGGTGCTAAAGATCTTGGAGTCGGTCTGGAGCTGGACGTGGACTTCGAGACCGATGACCGGCTCGTAGTTCTCGTACGCCATGCGTCGAACGGGTTGGTGCGTGCAATGGAGACGAAGATCGGGACTCGGGGCACAGCCCAGAGCACCGTACCCGACAGCGGACGCAAATGTTCGTGGGACGGTCCTACCGACGTTGAGGATACGTTCAATCCGGAGTGGCCGTCCTACTCACGGGGGTTGCGGTTCGGAATTCGGGCGCACGGACGCGTGGACGCATCCATGATTTGAATCCACACC
>JAHENZ010000023.1 GCA_018609755.1 Salinivenus sp.
CCCGCCCACGCCCTCTACCCCCACGCTCTTCACCCCCACGCCCACGCTCCCATGCCCAACGTTCGCATCGGCACCTCCGGCTGGCAGCACGACGCCTTTGCCGGCCGCTTCTACCCGGATGAGCTTCCACAGAGCGACCGCCTCTCGTTCTACGCTAACACGTTCCGCACCGTGGAGGTCAACAACACCTTCTACCAGAGCCCAGAGGAAGAGACGCTGCGCGCCTGGCGCACGCAGACACCGGACGAGTTCACGTTCGCTGTGAAGGCCAACCAGTACATCACCCACTTCAAGAAGCTGAAGGACCCCGAGGAGCCCGTCCGGAACCTGTACCGCAACGTCGAGCCGCTCGCTGATACCGATCCGCGCGGACGGATCGGTACCCTGGGGCCGATCCTCTTCCAGTGCCCGCCGAACTGGCACCAGAACCTGGACCGACTGCACAATTTCTTGGACGTGCTCGACGACGAGCATAGACACGTTTTCGAATTCCGGGATCCGACGTGGCTGAACGAGGGCACGACCGAGGCGCTGGCCGCACACGACGCCGCCTTCTGCATCTACGACTACGGCGACCGGTCCACCCTCCGCACGGTGACGACGGATTTCGTCTACGTGCGGCTGCACGGGAGCGGAGAAGCGTATCGCGGCCGGTACTCGGACGCTGCTCTCGACGACTGGGCGGCAGCCATCGCCGAGTGGGCGGCCGACGGCCGAGATGTATACGTCTACTTCAACAACACGGCGGGCGAGGGCCACGCCCCACACGACGCCCAGCGGCTGCGGGAGCGGGTGGCCCCCGTCGCGGATTGAGCGGCTCCGCCGAAGAAGACGCCCGAAAGGGAAAACCAACGGCAGGAAGCAACGGACGTGGGGGGCGTGCACGGAAGTGGAAAGCGACAGTCCCGCTCAGATTCGGCGCGGCGGTTATTGAGCGTCGGAAGAGGAATCGTCCCCACTCGTTCGGGGCAGGTGCACCGTGACGCACGTCCCTTCCCCCTTCGCGGTGTCAACGGAGATCTGACCGCCGAGGGTCTCGACCAGCCGTCGCACGATTGCGAGGCCGAGGCCGGCGCCTTCGTACTCACGGGTAAGCCCTTCCGACTCCTGCTTGAACGCCTCGAAGACGGTCGGGAGCGCGTCCTCCGAAATGCCAACGCCGGTATCCTCCATCTCCAGAATGGCCGTCTTGGGGCCATCGGTCCGCACGCGAACCGTCACCTGCCCGTCCTCCGGGGTAAACTTCAGGGCGTTATCCAGCAGGTTGCTGAACACGTGCCAGAGGGCCGTCTCGTCGACGTAAGCTTCTACGGGCTCGGTAGAAACGGTCACCGTTACCCCCCTCTCCTCGGCCTGCGGGGCAAACCGGTCGGCAAAGCGCTCGGCCAGGGCGTCAAGGCAAAGGGACTCTCGGTCCAGCGTGTAGCTTCCGGCTTCCAGCTGAGAGAGTTGAAGAACCGCATCGATCGTATCCTCGAGGCGCTGCCCGCTCTTGTGGATCAGGCGGGCAATCTTAGCGGGCCGTCCATCCTTGAGCTGACGCTCTAAAATGCTGGAAAAGCCAATCATGGACGTGAGCGGCGTCCGGACCTCGTGGCTCATATTCGCGAGCATAACGGACTTGAGCTGAGCGGCTTCTTCCGCCTCGTTTTTTGCTTCTCGGAGGGCGGCCTCGTAGCGCTTCTGCTCGTCGATGTCTTCCACGAGCGCGATGTGCTTCGTCTCGTCATCCAGCTGTAGAAGAGAAATCGTGAGACGTCCCCAGAAGGACTCTCCGTCTTTTCGGACGTATCGCTTCTCGACCTGGAAGCGGTCGCGCTTCCCCTCGTCGAGTTCCTTGAGAAGGGCTTGGCCTGCGTCGTCGTCAGGGTGTGTGATGTACGAGAAGTGGCGACCACAAAGTTCGTCTTCCTCGTACCCCAACATCTTTTGGAACGCCGGATTGGCCCGTTGCAGATGGCCCTCCTCGTCCCCGATCACGATGCCGATTGCGGCGTTTTCGAAAATCTTTCGGAACCGACGCTCACTTCGTCGGAGTGCGATCTCCGCTTTCTTCCGATCGTGAATGTCGAGGTGAATGCCCGCTGCACGGGTCACCTCCCCATGCTCGTCGCGGTCGACGACCTTCCCAATCGTTTGAATCCACTTCCAGTCGCCACTCTTCGTCTGCATCCGGATCTTCGGAGCGTAGGTATCCCGCTCCCCCTCAATGTATTCGTCAAGCATCTCCATCGCTCGTGACAGGTCCTCGGGGTGCACCAGCTCCTCCCACGTACTGAAGTGGAAGTCCAGTTCGTCTCGGCTATACCCAAGCATCTCGGCCCACTGCCGGTTAAAGATCAGCTCGCCGGTTTCGACGTCCCAGTCCCACGTACCGATGTTTCCCCCCTCAAGGGCCATCGAGAGCCGTTCCTGGCTTTGTTTGAGTGCCTCCTCCGCCTCTTTTCGGTCCGTGATGTCGCGCCCCTCCGGTACGAGCAACGTGATCTCTCCCTGCTCATTCTCAACCGGCCGCAGCGAGAAGTCGATGATGCGAGTCTCGTCTCTGCCTTGCACTTCCAGCTCGTAGCGGACGAACGTGCCTTCCGCAGCCTGCCGGACGGCGTTCTGGAGCCGCTCTTGATCGACCGTTTCGGTCTGGAACCAGTAGGTGTCCCAGAGCGGCTTTCCGAGTACGTCCGCCTCCGTGACCCCCCCGAACTCAAGGGCCGTGTCGTTGGCCTCGATTAAGGTGCCGTCCGGTTCCATGAGGCCCGTAAACTGATACGTGTGGTTGAACACGGCGTCGAGCCGTCGTTCGCCTTCCTTTCGGTCTGTGATATCGAGAAGGACACCATTGTAGATGAGCTCTCCGTCGTTCTCTCGCGGAGTTGAACGTCCCAGAATCCAGCGCCGAGCCCCGGAGGGCGTGATGAAGGGAAACTCGAACTCCCAGGGGGCTTTCTCCGCAACCGCGGCGTCGACCGACGCCTGAAACGCGTCTCGGTGCGAGTCGGGAATTCGTTCCAGGCATCGCTCGAAGAAGGTGTCCGGATCCGGAGAGAGGCCGAGCACGTCCTCGGCGTGCTTGCTCACGAAGTTGTTGCTGTACGTTCCGTCCGGCTGGACACAGAACTGGAAGACGACGCCCGGAATGCTGTTCGACAGGTCGCGAAGTCGGGTCTCCTGCTGTTTCTGTTCCGTCACCTCCTGAAAGTAGAAGGCCACCCCGCCGTCGTCGTTGGGGTACACCTGCACGTCGAACCAGCCGTCGAGATCGGAATAGTACTCCACCAGCGACGCCGGCTCGCGGGATTGCATCACGTGTCGGTACGTTTCCTCGAACCGGGTGCCGAGGGCGGTGCTGAATACGTCCCAGAAATCCTTCCCAAGAAGGTCTTCTTCCTTCATGTCGTAGAGCGCCTCGGCCTGGTCGTTCACGAGAGTGAACCGCCAGTCGGCGTCTACCTCGACGATCGCGTCGGTCACCCGGTGGATGACCTGCTTGCGGCGCCGCTTCGCCTCTTTCCGTTCCGTGACGTTGAGGGCGGCCGTGATGAGGCCCGTCACGTCCGCTCCTTCCCCTTCCCGCAGGGGCGTCGCCGTCACGTCATACACGGTCAGGCCGTCGGGCTCCTCAAACACAATCTCTTCTCGCATCTGCTCCCCCTGGTTGAGGGCCCGACGCTTGAAATCCATCAGTTGATCGATCCCGGGTCCGGAGTCGAGCTCGTCGTCTCGTTTGCCGGCGACGTCCCTCGGGTCGAGATCCGACTGGGGGTTCAACCGCCACTCGTAGCGGAGCTCCTCGTCGACCTTCGCAAAGAGAACCGGGGAATGATTCAGCGCTGTGTGGTACCGCTGTTTCTCCACCGGAAGCTCTTGGGATAGGCGCCCGGACGGGGGCGGTTCGGGGCGCTCTCTCCGTTCTAAAAGTCGTTCAATTGCCTGGCCAAGATCCACCAGGAAGGAGCGGTCCTTCTCGTCGAATGCGGACTCCCGTGGGGCCAGGTCGACAAAGCACACGGCACCGAACGTGTCGTTTCTCCCGTGGACTGCCGTGCCGACGTACGTAGAAAGCTGCGACGACGGGTCGGCCGGGTCCATGGCCCATCCCTGCTCCGGGGCCTTCGTGATGGCGAGCGGCTTCTGCTCGGCTACCACCCTCTGGCAGTAGGTAAAGAGAAGGTCCGCAGGACGTCCGCGCGTAATGTTTGGATGAGGGGCACTCGCCTCATCGATCGTGTAGGTCCGTTCCCCTGCGTCGACGTGCACGAGCAGGCCAAGCTCGACGCCAAAGCGCTTGGCCCCAAGCTGGAGCACCTGCTGAATCTGCTCACGAGCTGGACTGTCGTCCGCCGACAAAATCTCTCGAAGCCGCTGGCGCTCCCACTGGTCCGTATTTTCACCACTTGTCGTCTCCGAAGGAATGCTGGTCATGGATGCGAGAGGACCTTGCAGGTAAAACCAAAGCGAGGAAAAAGTAGTCCTTAATTTCAGGCCATTGTGGGCCATGACTCCGGCCCGAAGAAGCGGATTGCACGTGCGCCCGAGGAGTGTGAGCACTCGTGCTCACGTCGAGGGAGGGGGGTCCCCTGTAGACGCGCCGCTTTGGTGGTCCTCAAGTCCCGGTGTTTTCGGAATGATCCCCCGCTGATGTGCGTAGGCCGCCATCTCCACCGAGTTTTTCAGCTCCAGCTTCGCCTGTATGTTTTCGCGGTGCTTGTCCACCGTGCGGGGACTGATGCAAAGGCGAGATCCGATTTCTTTGCTGGTGTCGCCTTCGGCGGTAAGCTGCAAGACTTCTCGCTCCCGATCGGTAAG
>JAHENZ010000024.1 GCA_018609755.1 Salinivenus sp.
ACTTTCGGGTGGCTCGGGGGGTGGCGCCGACTCAATCGAGACTATGAGCGACGCACCGACACCAGCGAAACAATGGTACGAGCTGCGCTACTCCGAATCGCTCTCAGTCGGCTCGGCTGAAAATTGAAACAGGCTCTAAGATCGATCCGCACTCTGCGGGCAGAAACATCGTATTGGATAGACGTTCCGCACCACAACGCCTATCATGTCCGGTCCGCTCGCTCATAGCATTATCGTTTTCGGACCGTCATGCCGGACGAGGCCGAGTCCGCCCATACGTCGCCCGTCGCCATCGTGGGAGCCGGTGCGGTGGGGACGGCGCTCGCCCGTCGGCTCGTGATGCAGGGCCATCCGGTGCAGGCCGTGCTCAGCCGGAACGCATCGTCGGCGCAGGCCCTCGCCGACCGGGTGGGAGCCTCGGTGAGTTCCGATGACGTTGCGGCGCTCCCGAGCGACGTGCACCTCGTGCTTCTCTGCGTGCCCGACGACGCAATCGCCTCCGTGGCTGAACGCCTTGCAGGGAAGGAGCACCCGTGGCCGCAGACCATCGTGGGACACACCTCCGGCGCCCACACCGCCGAAATCTTGTCCCCGTTGGCGGACCGAGGGGCGGCGACGCTCAGCTTCCACCCCCTCCAGACGTTTGCCCCCGAGACGCCGCCCGAGGTGTTTGAGGACATTTTCGTGGGAATCGAGGGCGACGCAAAAGGAGTGGCCGCGGGGAAGGCACTGGCCAAAGCTCTGGGGGCCCGACCTGTGGAGCTCACCCCGCAAAGCAAAGCTCTCTATCACTGCGCCGCCGCGCTGGCGTCGAACGGTCTCGTGGCCCTCATGGCGGTGGTGGAAGAGATATTTGCAGAAGCAGACGTCGAGGAGTCGGCCGCCGAACTCGTGGGCCCGCTCGTGCGACAGACGTGGAACAACCTGGAGGCGTCCTCGCCCGAAGGCGTGCTGACGGGTCCCGTGGCCCGGGGCGACCGTGCGACGGTTGAGGCCCACTTGGACGCACTGACCGACACCGCCCCCCATCTCGTCCCCCTGTACGCCGCTCTCTCTACCGAAATGGCGCGCACGAGCGTGCGTGGAGGACAGCTTGACAGTGCCTCCGCAGAGAAACTGCTTCGGGTGCTCCGAAAGCGCTTACCTTCTTCCTCCGATAACGCAGATTCAACCGGCCCTTCGCATTGATTCTTTCGAAGAATGGTGTTTTCTTCATGACACACACATATTGGGTGGAACCTACACCGGGTTCCCCTCGATATCACGGGCTGTTGTGACGCCGGTATCGGATGTGCCTTCTGTACCCAGTCCATTCCTCCGCATTGCGGAGGCTGGACGACCGTCTCGCAGATTTTGGGACCGCTCCGACGACGGCGTTGTTCACAGACTCCCTTATAGTAGCTTGCTGAAATGAATACGACTGGCAGTGCCCAACCCGAGGCGTCCTCAGCCTCAAATCGAACGGCCTACCAGGAACGCATTGAGCGGCGTCCGTTCCTTTTGGAGCAGGACCCCGACGATACGTTCTCTTCCGCTGAAACCCAGCCGGACGTGGAGGCCCTCCGGGCACTCATCGAGCGCGTCGGACAGGAGGGATCGGCCTTTCAGTCCGTAGCGGTCGCGGCCGTGCAAATTCTTGAGCGAGCCCTTTGCTATGAGCGAGAAGCGGCCGAGGCGGCGCTCTCTCTCGGTCAGCAGGAGAAGCTGGACTCGATGGTCGATACGGCCGAGCAGGCCGTTGCGCTGTTGCGCAGCACCCTGAACTCGCAGGGCAGCGGCAAAGCCATTCACTTGTGCTCTCAGGGCGAGCCGCCCACGCCCACCGACAACCAACCCTGGTGGTTTGCTCTCACCGACGCGCTGGAGGTGCTGGAAGAGGGCACTGGACGGATGACATCCCTCACGATGGCGCAAGCGGAAGGCAGCCCCGCCTGCGAGTTGAGCCGGGTCGTCGCCCAGCTCCTCCGCGAGCACCACGACGCGTTGCTCCTCGAAGCCGACGAGTGGATTTCGTAGGACGGCCGCACGAATTTTTCCCCGTTTCCTCAGACGCAGCCCGGCACCCGGGAGGCGTCTTTTTCTTTGGAGCCCCCCTGAGGGCTTTCCTTCATTCTGTTTCGTTTCCCAACCCCCTTTTCCGAATGTCATCGTCGTCCGCCGAATTGAGCGAGCAAGAACAGCGCAGGCGCGAGGAGCGCACCGAACTCGAAGAGCGGGGCATCGACCCCTATCCCTACACATGGGACGTGGATGCGCACGCCGAAGAAATTCTCGACACGTTCGAGGACGACAAACACCAGCCCGATGACGGGGAGCCGGGAGAGTACGAGGTGTCGATTGCCGGTCGCATTACGGGGATGCGGGTCATGGGCGGCTCGGCCTTTTTTGACCTGCGGGACGAGAGTGGCACCATCCAGGTGTACGTCCGCTCGCAGGACCTGGGCGAGGACTTTTACGAGGAGGTCTTCACCGAACTGTTCGACATTGGGGACATCGTGGGCATCGAGGGCTTCGTCTTCCGAACGGGAATGGGGGAGGTCACCGTTCGCGCGGCCGACGACTTCCAGCTCTTGGCCAAGTCGCTGCGCCCACCGCCCCCGGTCAAAGAAGAAACGGAGGATGGGGAAGTGGTGGAACAACACTATGAGGTCACCGACAAGGAATTCCGCTACCGGCAGCGCTACGTCGACCTCTTCGTCAACCCGGACACGCGGGAGGTCTTCCGCCAGCGGGCGGAGCTGATCTCGACCATGCGGGAGTTCCTGGACGACCGGGGCTATCTGGAGGTGGAGACACCGGTACTACAGCCGGTCTACGGCGGCGCCACGGCCCGGCCGTTCAAGACGCACCACAACGCGCTCGACATGCCGCTCTACCTCCGCATTGCGGATGAGCTCTACCTGAAGCGGCTTCTCGTGGGCGGACTGGAGGGGGTCTACGAAATCAGCAAGGACTTCCGGAACGAGGGCCTCAGCCGGTTCCACAATCCGGAGTTCACCATGATGGAGTGCTACGTGGCCTACAAGGACTACGAGTGGATGATGGACACGACGGAGGCGCTGCTCCGCACCGTCACCACGGCGCTGCACGACGATCCGGTGATCGAGTTTGAGGACCACGAGATCGACATGGGCGGCGAATGGACGCGGATCCCGTTCTTCGATGCCATCGAGGACGCCACGGGCTTCGACCTGTATCAGTCGGACGTCGAGCAGGTGTACGAGGTGGCTAATGACGACCTCGGACTGGACGAGGTAGATCCGGACATGGATCTCGGCGAGCTCCTCGACGAGATCTTCAGTGAGACCGTGGAGCCGGCGCTCATTGAGCCGACGTTTATCACCGACTACCCGATCGAGTTGAGCCCCCTGGCCAAGAAGCACCGCGAGAATGAGGGACTCGTGGAGCGCTTCGAGCTGGTGGTGGCCGGGCGCGAGATTGCCAACGCCTTCAGCGAACTCAACGACCCGCAGGATCAGCGCGAGCGATTCGAAGCGCAGGCACGCCAGCGGGCCGAGGAAGAGGACGTGGACGTATCCGACCTCATCGACGAGGACTTCCTCCGCGCCCTTGAATACGGCATGCCGCCCGCCGCCGGCCTCGGCATCGGCATCGATCGTCTCACGATGCTCCTCACCGGCCAGGAGTCCATCCGGGACGTCATTCTCTTTCCCCTTCTTCGACCCGAATGAGCCATCCCGACAGCCGTCGCGGATGCCAGCGAGGAAGTGCTTTCAGAGTGCGCCCTGAGCAAGGCACTCAATGTGCCCTTGTCAGATTAACCGTAGGTCCAACCCACTGTGGCACAGGGCTTTTGTCTCCATTCCCCTTCGTAGCGCCGTTGGACTCCAACGGCGCTACGAAGAGGCATCCCATACGTCCAATGGTCAATCTCAAAATCCTACACTGATCTCCAGTGAGGACGTGCTGTGGGTACACTTCGAAAATCTGCACCCCGCCCCCCCTGCGGATTCCAACGCGACTCAAAGATCAGAAGCGGTCGGTGAACTACATGTCTTCACCGTCCGCTTTTTGCTTGCGGCAGCACGGCTGAGGGCGAGCTACCTCGACGTGGTCTCTTCGGAGGAAGAGAACGCCGACCCCTCCATGTTGAGCGCGTCCACCAGGAACGCAAACACGTCGGTCGTCTCCTCAATCTCCTTGCTGGTCGGCGTGCCGCCGCCGTGGCCCGTGTCCGTCTCCACACGGAGGAGGATGGGGGCATCGCCGGCCTGCGCCTTTTGCATCGCGGCGGCGAACTTGTAC
>JAHENZ010000025.1 GCA_018609755.1 Salinivenus sp.
AAGGGCTCGACCACCTCTCGCCCCTCCTCGTCCAGGGCCACACCTACAATCAGCAGTCCGTCGGACTTGTGCTGATCGTAGAGGTCGATGAGGTCCGGAATTTCCTTGCGGCACGGGGCGCACCAGGTCGCCCAAAAATTGACGAGGACGACCTTGCCCTTCTGCTGCGCAAGGTTGATCTCCTGCCCGTCCAGGGTTGTCATCGTCAGGTCGGGGGCGGGCACTGGATTGGTCTGGTAGCTCGTGCCGGACTTGGCCTCGGCGCTCGTCTGAGGCGCCTCTGCCGGGGAGGTTTCGTCGTCAGAGCCGCAGGCGGCGAGGCTGCCCAGAAGACCGGCACAGCAGAGAACGAGAAGGAGGCGACGCATGTGGATCCAGATTATTGAGTGTATACAGAAAATCGACGCAACTCTTCCCGTAGCGTGTCCGCCGTCACGTTAAAGTGGGACGTGTCGAATACGGGAGACTGTTCGTGCAGCACAATGGTCTGCGGGGTTTCGTGGCGTATGCCCAGCTCGGTCTCGATGATGTTGGAGACGGCGCGATGATTTTGGACGACGACTTTGTAGATCGGTACGTCTACTTCTTCGGCCAACTGTGTCATTTCGGCGTCGGCCTGTCCGCTGACGGGACACGAGGAGCTGTGCTTGAAGATGATGATCGGCCGTTCCGCCGAGCGGTCTCGGGCCTCCGCCCAGTCCGTGTCTGAGGTGAGGGGCAAGAAGGGCGTGTCCGACATAACAGAAGGGCACTTTGTGAAGGGGAACGGGAGGAATATTCTGTACTGCACCCCCCGATACGTGATACAAGGACTGCAGTGAACACTCCGTCAAACTGACGTCCGCCGCGTCCGATCCGGACGTTCGGGGGGACGTAACGATTCCGCTGGAGGCACCGGCCACTTTTTGCGCGACTGGGAGGAACGCTCGGCTCTCGCCGCTCGTGGAAGCGTCGTCGTTCATTTCCTCGATCTCAACACTACCCCCGCTGTTTTATGTCCAATCCGGAGACTGGCGTCGACGACGTGCGGTGGCGCCTCGACGACCTGCACGACGACGCCGCTGACGTAAAGGAGAGTCTCGCTACGGCCGACGAGGCGGCAGAGGCGTTTGCCGAAGAGTATCAGGGACGCATTGCAGAACTCCCTCCGGAGGCATTGGCCACGGCCCTGGAGGAGCTCGACGCAATCCAGGATCGTCTCGGGCGTGCCCATGCGTACGCGCACCTGCACTGGTCGACCGACACGAACGACGGGGAGCGCGGGGCACTGTTGCAGTCCGTCCGCGAAACGTACAATCGCATCCATCAGAAGCTCCTCTTCGTGGAGGTGGAGTGGGCAAACGTGGAGGAGGCGCACGCCGAGGAGGTACTTGCACATGAAGCACTACGCGATTATCGGCACCACCTGGAGACTGAATACCTCCAGAAAGAGCACGTGCTCAGTGAACCGGAGGAAAAGGTGCTTTCGGAGAAGAGCATCACCGGCAAGCAGGCGTGGACCCGCTACTTTGATGAAACGCTCGGGGCCACTCGGTACGAGCTGGACGGGGACGAGCTCACGCAGGAAGAGATCCTCTCAAAGCTCTACGAGCCGGATCGGGAGTTGCGTCGGAACGCGGCACTTGCCTTTACGGAAGGACTTAAGGACAATCGTCGTACGCTCACCTTCGTGTTCAACACCCTGTTGTCCGACAAGGCCTCCACCGATCGGCTTCGGGGCTACGACCACTGGCTGGAAAGCCGAAACCTCTCGAACGAGGTGGACGACGAGACGGTGCAGGCGCTCATCGAGGCCGTGACGGGACGGTACGACCTCGTGGCTCGGTTTTACCAGCTCAAGCAGCAGCTGCTGGGCCTTGATGAACTCTACGATTACGACCGGTACGCGCCGGTCGGAGAGGCGGACACGACCTACGAGTGGGACGAGGCGCGGTCGATGGTGCTGGACGCCTACGGCGACTTCCACCCGGACATGCAATCGGTGGCCCGCCGGTTCTTCGACGAAGAGTGGATCGACGCGGCCATGGCCGAGGGGAAGCGGAGCGGGGCCTTTAGTCACGGCACGGTGCCGAGCGCGCACCCGTACGTCCTGCTCAACTACGCCGGCAAGCCGCGCGACGTGCAGACGCTCGCCCACGAGCTCGGCCACGGCGTGCACCAGTTCCTTGCGCGGGAGCAGACCATTTTCCATCACGGCACGCCCCTCACAACGGCCGAGATGGCGTCGGTATTCGGGGAAATGCTCGTCTTCCAGCGGCTCATGCGGCGGGAGGACGATCCGCAGAATCGTCTCGCCATGCTCGTCTCCAAGATCGACGATACGTTGGCGACCGTCTTTCGACAGGTGGCCATGAACCGGTTCGAAGACCGCATCCACACCGAGCGCCGGAAGGAGGGAGAGCTGCAGCCGGAGCGCTTCGACGAGCACTGGATGGAGACGCAGGAGGCGATGTTCGAGGGAAGTGTGATCCTCGGCGATCACTACCGCCACTGGTGGAGTTATATCCCGCACTTTCTCCACACGCCCGGCTACGTGTACGCCTACGCCTTCGGTGAATTGCTGGTACTGGCCCTCTACGCCCGCTATCGGGAGGCCGGCGATGCATTTGCCGATCAGTACCTCGATCTCCTGCGGGCGGGTGGGTCCGACTGGCCCCACGAGCTCGTCGGGGAGCTGGGGGTGGATCTGGAAGACGAAGACTTCTGGCACAAGGGCCTCTCGCAGATTGAGGAGTTGATTGCGGAGGCGGAATCACTGGCAGATTCCGGATCGGAATCCGAGGAAGCGAGGATTGAGGCACGATAAATTGTTGAGGGGAGAGCGCCCATACGCACAAACGCCCACACGCATCCCGGATTGATAAGGGCATACCTCCGGGGGCCGGGCAACATTCTCCTTGCGCTGCAGATATGTCCACAAATGATTCCCGCCCCAGTAGTCAGCCTCCGTTCTGGGACGAGCGCTACGCCGCGAACGAGCACCTCTTCGGCACGGCCCCGAATGCATTCGTCGCGTCGCAGGCACACCGGATTCCAAAGGACAGTGACGTACTCGAACTGGCGGCGGGAGAGGGACGGACGCTGGCCTGGCTGGCCAAAGAGCGGGGGGCGACCTGCACGGCGATGGACTTCTCCCAGACGGCGTTGGCTACGGCCGAGCAGTGGGCCCGCGAGTACGACCTGCCGGTCGAAACGGTACAGGCCGATGTCCGCTCCTGGACGCCGGACCGGCAGTGGGACGCCGTGATCGTCACTTTTCTCCAGCTGTTGCCGGACGAGCGGCCCGACTTGTACCACACGATTCGGCGATGTCTCCGTCCGGGCGGCCTTGTGATTGGCGAGTGGTTCCGGCCCGATCACCTCACCGGCAATTACGATCGTCTCGGGCCCAGCACTGCGGATCGGATGGTGCCGGTGGACGAGGTGCGGGCCGCGTTTGCGGACGACGAGATTCTTCGGTGTGAGTCCGCCGACGTCACGTTGGAGGAAGGCCCGTTGCTGCGGGGAGAGGCCGCGGTGGTGCGGCTGGTGGCGCGGCGGGGGAGCAGGGCAATCGTGCACAATGAAGCACAGAGCTGAGAAACGGCGGCTCTCTTGCCTGTATCCTCCCATTTTGCTCGGAAGAGAGGGAGAATGGGCGCGTGGGAGGAGGGGGACGAACCGGCCTGCGGAAGACGAAGGCGAGAAACCATAACGAGGATGCATTCGCTCTGAAAGGGGAGAGAACTGGAAGAACCGATAGTCAGTCAAAAAGGAGATTGATCACGATTGTGTACATCGCCAATCCACCGAAGCCGAGGAGCAGGGCGCGGTAAAGGTCGGTTCGGAGCTGGTCGATCTGTTGAGCAATGTGTCGTTCCCACTGTTCGATTCGTTGGAGCAGTCGCGTCTCAATCGCCTCGAAATGCTTCTTCACATGCTCGGCTGGATCGTCTCGCGTTTCATTCTCCATTCGGACTTGGGAGAAATGGATACGTGATCACAATACAGGCTGTAAATAGCGAGTGACGTCTGAAAATTCGGTTCTCCAGCCGGGGGCGGCCGCTTACGTAGAAGACTCGAACAATCCAATCTGCCCGCCGGGCCGCCGCCGGAACGAATCGGTGTTGAGGGAGGGGGAGGGACCGTCGAGCCCGTGCTTCTTGCAGGCCAGTTGGAAGAGGTCGCCAATCGTGTCGGCCCACAGGCCGTCGCCCGTCATCCGCACGCCGAAGTCCTCGTCGTTCAGCTCTTCGCCCCGCAGACTCCGCAGTCGGTTCAAGACGCGGGCCTTTCGGTTGGGTACGTGACGGTCGAGCCAGTCCACGAACACCTCGCGGACGGCGCCGGGGAGGCGGAGCACCGTGAAGCCCGCCGAATCTGCGCCCCGTTCGGCCGCGGCCTCCACGATGCGCGGCACCTCCTCGTCCGTGAGTCCCGGCACGATGGGCGCCACGTTCACGCCGACGGGCACGCCGACTTCGGCACACTGCTCGATGGTCCGGAGGCGGAGCGGGGGACGGGCGGCCCGCGGCTCCATCGCCCCGGCCAGCTCGTCGTCAAGCGTGGTCACGGACACGGTGAGCCGCACGCCGTTCCACTCGACCATCTCCTCAAGAATGTCGAGGTCGCGGGTCACCAGTCCGTTCTTCGTTATGAGTGATACGGGGTTGCGGTGACGGGCACAGACCTTGAGCAACGTCCGCGTCACCTCCAGCTCGCGCTCTGCGGGTTGGTATGGGTCCGTGTTGCCGGAGAGGCAGATCGGGGCGGGAGTCCAGCGTTCCTTTTGAAAGGTCTCCGCGAGCAATTCGGGGGCGTTCTCCTTCACCAGGATGCGCGTTTCAAAGTCCAGGCCGGCGGAGAAGCCGAGGTACTCGTGCGTGGGTCGGGCGTAACAGTTGTGACTCACGACCCCATTTGCAATGAAATCGCCGGTGCCGGTTGTGATGTCGTACAGCCGCATTCGTTTGCCCAGTGGTTCAATGTGGGTAATCCCCAGATCAGCGGAGGATTTGAGCGCTTGTCCTTCGAAGCTCGTCTTGCGTCGGATTGCTGGATCGACGAGCTGGAAAAAGCGCAGGTGGGCCTGTAGACCTCCTCGTACTCGTAGAGAATGAACCGGCGTCTCGCGTCGATTTTTCGTTTCTCGAGCGAGAGAGAATCCGAAATTCTCCAAAGAGGATTCGATGCACTGGAGGATTTCTGGGTCAGTGTTTGATATGCGCAGTGTGCCGCCACTGTAGCTTCCCTCCGCATCGAAGATTCCTCCGAGAAATCCTCGTCTCCAGTCCGGAGAAGGATTGGTGGGCCATTCGGTAAGCTGTTGTACGGCCCGTACATTTGAGCGGGCATGTGTGCGGATGCCAGCCATGGAATTCGACTGTTGAGTGGCCTCCTTGAACTGGAATTGGTGCGTTGGGATCTCAAATTCTCGCAGATAGCAGGCCGTACGGGCGAGAGCAGAGTCGTCTGTTAATGTGAGACGAAACTGCCACTGATGGCCGTGGGAGCGGTCAGGGCGGTCGTAGGAGTAGGAGGCAAGATGGCCGTCGCCCCGGATCATGCCGCAGAGGTAACCTTTTCGGTAGGCAGGGGTGAGGGAGGGCGTCTTTGTAAGTTTCCCGATCCCCATGAGCTTGTTGTTCGTCGTCAGGTGAGGTCGTCGATCCCGGCCGTGCTCCTCGCCGGTGACGAATTTCCAGCCTCGATCCGTTAAGAATCGGTGATCTGCGCTGGCAATCAGCTGTGTGCCATCGCCGAGGGTGATCCGGTACGCTGATTTTTCGGTCGCCCAATGATCTTGGACGCGAGTACGGATGTAGTGACGATACCAGCCCTTTCGCTCGGTGCCGTAGATCTCATCTCCTACCTTTATCTCTCTGAGCGGCGTTGTGCGGCCATCGGCCATCAAGATTGGGGTGCTCCCGGCTAGACAGTAAATGCACCCATGCTCGCAGCCTCGGTACGGGTTGATACTATACCGAAAAGGCACGTCCGGACTCTCGTTGGTAGAGAGGATGGACTGGGCGGGATCGCGGTAGTATTTCGTCTCCACCTGCCGCAGCTCGTCCCCGTCCAGCGCGTCGGGGTCGAGGTCCACGTGCAGCGGCTCGTACGAGTTGGCGGGATTGGTTCGGGCCGCGCGGCCCTGGCGAGCGGGCGTCTCGGGCAGGTCGTCCATGACGAAGTTGGAATTGGAAACATGTTTTACACATGTAAGAGAAGCGGTGCCGAGGAGATTGTCAACTCACGGTCACGAACTCATCGGTCCCGGCAAGCGCTCTCGACTTTGCGCGCACCGTCACCTACGTTGAGAACGCCCATTGCGCTTTTTTCTACAGCTCAACATTCGGTTGATGGACTCTTCTGCACCCGACGATGGCCTCGTGCTAATGTGGAGCGGGGGCAAGGATGCGATGCTGACGCTCGACGTGCTTCACAGCCAGTCGCCTCGTCGCGTCTCGGCGCTCCTCACGACGGTCGTGGAGGAAGTGGAGACGGTGACGATGCACGGCACGCCCCTGTCTGTGATCGAACGACAGGCCGACGCACTGGGCATTCCGTTGTACGTGATGCGCGTGCCGCCCAACGCCTCCAACGCGACCTACGAAGAGCGACTGGAGCGGGCGCTCGGCCCGCTCTTGGCGGAAGGGGTCGACACGGTGGCAGCGGGCGATCTCTTTCTGGAGGACGTAAAGGCATATCGTGAGAACGTCCTCCAAACCATTGGCGCCACGCCGCTCTTTCCCCTCTGGAAGCGGGACACGACGTGGCTTGCCCATCGCTTTCTGGAGCGGGGCTACCGTGCCGTCGTCACGTCCGTCGACACCGTGCAGCTCGATTCATCCTTCGTCGGGCGGGACTACGACCAGGCGTTTCTGGACGACCTTCCTGCCGACGTCGATCCATGCGGTGAACATGGGGCCTTCCACACGTTCGTGATGGATGGATCACCGTTTCGTGCGGCCGTTCCACTGGAGATCGGCGAAGAACACGGGGAGGGCCGGATGCGCTACGTGCGGCTGCACACTGCCGAACCGACGACGGACAAAGAAAGCAAATAAAAAACCCTCCGCCCAAATCTGGACGGAGGGGGGATAGATTCATTTCGGACGAAAGGATTACTCCTCCTCGTCGGAGGCCGTGGCCGCTTCTTCGGAGGATTCGCCGTCCGCGACCTCGTCTTCAGTCTCCGCGTCGGCTTCTCCATTGGCCTTCGGTTCCTCCTCCTCTTCGGCGTCGACGATCTCTGCTTCGCCCTTGTGCACTTCGAAGGAGAGCTCTTCCTCGTCGCCCTCGTGGGTGATGAGGACCTTGTCGCCTTCGCCGAGTTCGTCGTGCAGGATGTCCTCGGCCATCGGGTCCTCCACGTACTTCTGGAGGGCGCGGCGGAGCGGACGGGCCCCATACTTCGGATCGAAGCCCTTGTCCGTGAGAAATTCCTTCGCCTGCTCGTCGAACTCCAGCTCCAGTCCGAGCTCTTCGGCGCGGTCGAAGAGGTCCTCCGACATGATGTCGATGATGTCGAAGATGTTGTCCTTGTCGAGCGGGTGGAAGACGATGACGTCGTCGATCCGGTTCAGGAACTCCGGATTGAAGACGTTCTTGAGCGCGTCTTCGACCGTCGACTTCATCGACGTATAGTCCATGTCGTCGCCCTCGGCCTGCGAGAACCCAATGCCCTTGCCGAAGGACTTGATGTCCTGCGTGCCGATGTTGGAGGTCATGATGAGGATCGTATTCCGGAAGTCGACCTCGCGGCCGAGCCCATCCGTCAGAATGCCGTCATCCAGCACCTGAAGCAGGATGTTGAAGACATCCGGGTGCGCCTTCTCGATCTCGTCGAGGAGGATCACCGAGTAGGGCTTCCGGCGCACCTTCTCCGTAAGTTGCCCGCCTTCTTCGTGGCCCACGTATCCCGGAGGGGCCCCCACGAGGCGACTGACGGAGAATTTCTCCATGTACTCGCTCATGTCGATGCGAATGAGCGAGTCCTGCGAATCGAAGAGGTACTCCGTCGTCACCTTCGCCAGCTCCGTCTTCCCGACCCCGGTAGGACCGAGGAAGATGAACGAACCGATTGGCTTCTCGGGATCCTTGAGGCCTGCCCGGGTTCGCCGGATTGCTTTCGACAGCTTCTCGATGGCTTCGTCCTGGCCCACGACCTGCTCCTTGAGGGCCTCCTCCATCTGAATGAGCTTCTCCTGCTCCGGCTCACTGATCTTGTCGACCGGAATGCCGGTCATCATCGCCACCACCTCGGCGATGTTGTCGGCGGACACGTCGTGAATCTCGGTCTCCGCCTTCTCTTCCCATTCCTTCTTGGCCTGCTCGAGTTCCTCTTGGAGGGTTTTCTCCTTGTCCCGGAGCCGAGCCGCTTCTTCGAACCGCTGGCTTTTGACGACCTCGTTCTTCTCCTCTTGAACGTCCTCGATTTTCTCCTCCAGCTCCAGAATCTCGGGCGGAACCTTGATGTTCGACAGGTGAACGCGCGCGCCCGCCTCGTCCATCACGTCGATGGCCTTGTCCGGCAGGAAGCGGTCGGTGATGTAGCGATCGCTGAGCTTCACTGCCAGCTCGATCGCCTCCTCCGAGTAGCGGACGTTGTGGTGATCCTCGTAGTACGACTTGATGTTGGAGAGGATGTTGACCGTCTCTTCCGGCGTCGAGGGGTCCACGATAATCTTCTGGAAGCGACGATCCAGCGCCCCGTCCTTCTCAATGTTCTGCCGGTACTCGTCGAGCGTCGTGGCCCCAATGCACTGAATCTCGCCTCGGGCCAGCGCCGGCTTGAACATGTTCGACGCGTCGAGGCTGCCGGACGCGCCGCCGGCCCCCACGATCGTGTGGATCTCGTCGATGAAGAGGACGACCTCCGGACTCTTCTCCAGCTCCTTCATCACCGCCTTCATGCGCTCCTCGAACTGGCCGCGGTACTTCGTCCCGGCCACGAGCGAGGCAAGGTCGAGGGTCACAATCCGCTTGTCGTAGAGCACGCGGCTGACCTTGCGCTCCACAATGCGCATGGCGAGCCCTTCGGCAATCGCCGTCTTTCCGACGCCGGGCTCCCCGATGAGTACCGGATTGTTTTTCTTGCGCCGGCTCAGGACCTGCGCGACGCGCTCAATCTCCTTTTCGCGGCCAATGATGGGATCGAGCTCGTCCTCTTCGGCAAGCTCGGTCAGGTCCCGGCCAAAGTTGTCGAGTACGGGGGTTTTGCTTTTCTCCATTTCGCCACCTTCTTGTCCATATCCGGAGGAGAGGCGTCCTCCCGAGCCACTACCCCCGCCTGAGGATGAGGAGGACGACGCTTTACCACTGATAATCGAGTCGAGTTCGTTTCGCACGGCGTCGTAGGTCACAGAAAATCCTTGTTGCAGAATTTGTGCAGCGATGTTCTCGTCGTCTCGGAGCAGACTCAAAAGCAGGTGCTCCGTCCCGATCACGTCGCTCTTGTAGAGCTTTGCCTCCAGGTACGTGATCTTAAGCACCTTCTCGGCCTGCTTCGTGAGTGGAATGTTGCCCACGGAGGTTGAGTTGCCCGTGCTCCGTACCGTATCCTCGACCGACTCCTTCAACTCCAAGAGGTCACAGTCGAGGTTGCGGAGAATCTTCACGGCGATCCCTTCACCCTCACGGATGATGCCGAGCAGCAAGTGCTCCGTTCCAATGTAGTCATGCCCGAGACGAACGGCTTCCTCACGGCTGTAAGAAATAACGTCCCGAACGCGGTTTGAGAAGTTGCCTTCCATACCAAAGTGGTTGTAAATACGAGAAGTGCCGCGAAGGCACTCGCACGAAGGGGGACGGGACACACGTCCACGGGTGCAAAAGCATCCGTATCCGATCCCACGACGTGAAGCACGTCGAAAGCACTAACCAGCCTCTCGCGCGCTCTGTTCCTGTCTCTTCACGCCTCGAATGGTTGGAGGGAGCACGAACCGGAAGCGTTACAGGAGTCCCACAGTCCATTCCGAAGAAAGACCCACCGCATCCAGGCACGACGCACCGCGGAAGAGACTGTTTGGATTCTTGGCTCGCGGTGCCCTCAACGTCGTTCTTCTTTGCCCTGCGGACAGGTAGTGAGCGGGTGGGCGAGAATGCCGAGTGATCTCAATCGGTCTGGGAGGGAGCGAGAGGCAAATCTCCCTCCACGTCTACGCAGCGAAGCTGGCCCCGCAGCCACAAGTCTCCGTCGCGTTGGGATTCTCAAACGTAAACCCGCGGGCATTCAGGCCATCGTGGTAATTAATCTGGGTGCCCATGAGGTAGAGCCCGTGGCGCTGGTCCATGTAGACGGTGATCCCGTCGATTTCAAACTCCTGGTCCTTTTCCCGCTTCTTGTCGAAGCCCAGCACGTAGCTCATACCGGAACAGCCGCCGCCCTTCACGCCCACGCGGAGTCCGTATCCGTCTGGAATGTTTTTCTTGCGGATAATCTTCCGAATCTCCTTCGCAGCGTTGGGGCTGATGTCGAGCGGGGTGTCCGAAGCGGTTTCCGTAGCTGTAGCCATGACGGCGGTCGAGATCCGTGGAAAAGACGCGGTTTTAATTCCTTAACGTCGTTTCTCCTAACGACCGGACGAAAACCCCTGTTCCGGTTTTGCCGTCCATCCGGTGGGTCCCTCTCCGGATCTTTCTCGAACGAGGTAGCCGCCGTTGGGGATTGGTCTTAGAGCCTGTTTCAATTTTCAGCCGAGCCGACTGAGAGCGATTCGGAGTAGCGCAGCTCGTACCATTGTTTCGCTGGTGTCGGTGCGTCGCTCATAGTCTCGATTGAGTCGGCGCCACCCCCCGAGCCACCCGAAAGT
>JAHENZ010000026.1 GCA_018609755.1 Salinivenus sp.
AGATCCCGTGCCGGACCCTCCGGATCCTGGGGATGCGGTGCCCGATTCGCTCGTCGGCGTCTGGCAGTATGATGCCACGGCACGTCTCAACGCCTCACAGGCGGCCTATAAGGACTGGGAGGAGGGAGCCGGCAATGGGTCGCTTTCACTTGCGACGTCTCTCAGGGGACAGGCCAGTCGGCGCGGCGAGAACTGGATTCAGGCACATGGGCTTCAGTTGGCCCTTGGGATCATCAATCAGGAGAACAGCCAGGGACGAAATTTGCGGAAATCCGAGGATCAGATTTTTTGGAATTCCAGTCTTCGGTACGAGGGAAACCAGTTCTTTCGGGTCTTCAATCCGACGATTGCGGCCGAGCTACGAACGCAGTTTGCGAAGGGATTTGATTACTCTTCCAATCCGTTCGAAGGAGAAGTGCCGGACGGAGATCCGCGTCTTAGTCGAGAGCGTCCGGTGCAGACGTCTGCGTTCTTCTCTCCGGCTTTCATCACTGAGTCGCTGGGTCTGACCTACGAGCCCTTCACCAACGTGACGATGCGACTTGGTGCGGCCTCGAAGCAGACCATTGTGCTGGAGGAGGACTTTCGCGTGCTGTATGGGGTTGCCGATGCGAATCGAGCCCGGGTTGAGGCTGGGGCGGAGTTCGCCTCGTCGATCGACCGCAACCTGACGGAGAATATCCGCTACCGTTCGCAACTGAATGTCTTCCTCTCGTTCAACCAGCTAGAGAATCCGCCCGACGCCCGATGGGAGAATACCATTAACCTGAAGGTGAACGACTGGCTGAGCACCGATCTCCAGTTCGTGGCGCTCTACGATCAGGACATCACACGGGCTATTCAGTTGAAGGAGACCATCTCGATCGGTCTCTCGTTTACACTTCTCTAGTGGACTTGCACAACTGAAACGCGAGAAACCGCAGATATCGTGACGCTGTTTCCGTCTGTACCTCCTGCGCGGAATATGTTCGGTATCGACCGCTGCTAGCAAACGGGGACGATTGTGGCGTCAGGGGACCGACGCTCGAAACCGCTGGAGTAGTAGTGCAAGGTCACTAGCGTCGAATTTTTCTGAATGCGATCCTGTCTTTCTTGAACGGCCGTTGGACTTCCCTCATCGGTACGCCCGAGGGCCGGGTGGGGCTCGCGTACGTTGGGCTCGGCCTGGCGCTGTGGCCGATTCCTCTTCTCAACGTGCTGCAGGTGGAAGCCGCGGCGGTGGTGGCGTTCGTCGCGTTCTTTGCTGCGGGCTGGGCGGCGCTCGCCCACTTTCGAGCCGGCTCGACGGCCGTGCTTCCTATTTTGGGGCGGCAGGGCCTCATGCTGCTGGTACCGCTGGGAATGCTGTCCGTATCGACCCTCTGGGCACCTAACTGTACGTACGGACAGGGGCTTCTCTTCTACGCGCTCTTCCCCGGCGTGACGGTCGTCTTCGCAGTGGGCGTCGCCTATGCCATTTCCGGTACCGGCGTCGCTCATCCCTACGCCCTACTGGGAGGGATCGGGATCCTGCTCAGCCTAGCGGGGCCGATCTACGACCTCGGGTTCCACCCCCAGTTTTACACCTATAACCATGTGTTTGGCGGCGTGCTCGGTCCGATCTACGACGAGCAGCTCGCCGTGCGGTGGGGGCTTTTCGTGTTTCGGGGACTTACGCTTCTTTGGGCTGCGGGGGCACTGCTTCTCGGTCGTGTATTGCGGGGACGGGGCGGCCACTGGAGGCTCGCTATGATCGTGTTGAGTATCGCGGGGCTCTACGCTTTTTCGGCCGCGCTCGGGATCAACACGACCGAAGAGCACCTGCAGGCGGAGCTTGGAGGACATCTACGCACGGCGCACTTCGATCTCTACTATGATCCGGATCGTCACAGCCGGCGGGCTGTAGAGGCGCTGGCGGACGACCACGAGGCGTACTACGCACGGCTTCGGCGCGAGCTGAATCTCCGTAGCGACGAGGAGCCGGGTCGAATCCAGAGCTACCTGTATCCGAATCCGGACCTCAAGGCCCAACTTACAGGGGCCCGCTACACGAGCGTCTCGCCGGTCTGGCTGGACCAGCCGCAGGTGCACCTGCTCAGAAGTCGGGCGGAGGCGAGTCTCGGGCACGAGCTCGCGCACGTGGTCAGCCGTCCGTACGGATTGCCGGGACTTCGGGCTTCGTGGGCCCCGGGACTGGTGGAAGGGTGGGCGGTGGCATTCGAACCTCCGTCCCCCATGCCCTCTTCCCACGACCTCGTTCGCGTAGCGGCCACCACCGACACCACGACGGCACTCTCCCTGAAGGCCGATGCCCTGGCACACCGCCTCACGCCCTGGGGATTTTGGACGGGGCGCGGAGCCGTTTCGTACGCCACCATGGGCTCGTTCGTCCGATTCCTGCTGGACGAGTACGGGGCCGACCGTTTGAAACGGGTCTACGCCTGGGGGAATTTTGAGGAGGTGTACGGCCGACCCCTAGCGGCACTGGTGCGGGCGTGGGCAGCCGATCTTCAACAGGCCCCCCTCGTGGCCCGGGCCGCACACGAGGTCGTGACCCGCCAATTCACGCGGCCCTCCCTGTTCGAGACCGACTGCCCCCACTACGTTCCGCCTCACCGGCGTCACCTGCAGGCCGCCCGTCGTGCGCAGCGCAGGGGGGATTCTCTGCAGGTTGAGAAGCATCTGACCGCCGCCCTGGATGCCGAGCCTCGCTACGCTGCGGCGCATGGCGTTCGGGCCCAGCGCCGGCTGGCCGACGGGCGGCCCCGTGCGGTGCTGCGACAACTCGACACGCTCGCGACGCCCTATCAGACGACAACCCTCATCCTCCTCCGGGCCGATGCCCGTGGGCTTCTCGGAGATACAACGTCTGCACGTCGGCTGTACGACCGGGCGATGGCCCGCATTCCGCGATACGTGCCCGAGACCCAAATGCGGATTCGGCTTCGGAAGTCCATTGCCCATCGGTCTGCGGTTCTTCGCGTGATTACCAGTGGGGCGTCGGCCACTCAGCAGGCGCGGGCGCTTGACTCGTTAGGGGAGGGGAGGCGCGTACGAGTTTGGCAGGCACTCCAATACCAGAGGGCTCACCGCTATGCTCGCGCCGACTCGGTGTGGCGACGCGTGCCGCCGACGGTGGCAGACGAGTGGGCTCGGAATGAGCAGGATCGTTGGCGCATTCAGCGGCGGGCGTGGGAGAGTGAGGCCGCGTATCGAGCCGGGCACCGGGCTCGGGCCGTGTCGCTGGCACGAGAGGGCGCGGTCCTTGCGAACGCACGGGGGGCGCAGGCCTGGGCTGAGACGGTTAGAGGATGGGGCAGGCGAGCGAACTGGGCACGGACACGAGCCAAAAGCTCTCGATAGACCGAACCCTCTAAAATGAACTAGACGCCCCACGCCCGGTTCAGTCCTGTCCGCGGTTTTCTTCTTCAGGGCCTGGTTGCAGCATGCGGTTCGTCGTATACTGGGGATTGCTCCTCGGAGGACTGGTGTTCATCGTTGTTGGAGGAAGTGGATGTGTTTCCTCCGAGCAAACCGAGGGGCAGTCGCAGGCGGACAGTGTGGCGGCCCGGTCGGACTCGTCTCCGGATCAGGGCCCCAATTTGGCTGCACAGGACGAGACCATTCGGACCGTGCAACTGTATCGGGGAGAAAACGAACGCAATTTCCCGATCATCTCGCTTCGGGATCCGGACCCGCTAACGCTCGAATTTGACCTGATGGAGCGGCAGGGGCGGCCCCTTTCCGTGTATTTCGTGCACGCTAACCGCGAGTGGAAACGGGACCTGTCGCCGAGCCAGATCCTGGAGTCCTATCACAACGATCGACTCGTCGACTACCGGTCGTCGCAAGGCACAGAGATCCCGTACGTTCACTACAAATACCGCTTTCCGAACGATGACATTCGCTTTCGGATCAGTGGGAACTACATCCTCCGGGTGACGGAGCAGGGGCGCCGAGACTCGGTGTTGTTCGAGCGTCCCTTCTTCATTAGCGACGAGGCTGGACAGCTGGAGCTGGGGGCGGATGCGCTCAGGATTCCGGGGCAACGGCAACAATCCCTCCGGCCCATCGCCCGGTATGATCCACCCGGTGCACTTCGTGGCGATCCGTTTGGGTACTCCGTCTGCTTCATCCGCAACGGTCGACTCCCAGACACGCGGTGTCAGAGTCGGCCCCTGCTCGCACAACAGCCCCGGCTCGAGTTTGAGCTGGAACGGGACGAGGCATTCGCTCCCATTACCGCCGACTACAGCGTAGACCTCGGAAATCTCCGATCCGGACCGAAAATCGAGCGCACGACCCGGACGGTGTCTCCCCTCCAGGTGTTGCTGGAGCCCGACTACGCCCAGTTCTCGGGGCAAGATGCGGACGTGACCCTGAACGGTCAGATTGTGGTGCAGGACGCTGTAGACGGACGGGCAAATCCGGCCCTTACCGCCGAGTACGTGCAGACCACTTTCGCTTTCGTCCCTCCGCGCGAGCAGCCGCTCTCCGGCGGCGTAGTGGTGTCCGGCAGTTTCTCCGGCATGGACCCCGCGCGTGGGACCGAGATGCAGTGGAGGCCGATGCGCACACGGTACGAGGGGGATGTACTGTTGAAGCAGGGACTGTACCAGTACTTCTACCATACCTCGGATGCTGGCCTTCAAGACGCCGTGCGCCGGTCTCAGGCGCGCATCCAGAGCACGTATACGAGCTTCGTGTACTACGAAGACTCAAGCGAAAATACCGATCGACTTCTCCGAGTCCGCAGCTTCCAGCAGTAATCCTCAAATTACGGGCGTTGATGTTCAGTCATCAACAATCTCAAGACTGGTGAAACCGATGGAGAACTGAGTACCGGAAGACGGATAGCTCCCCGAGTTCTCGATTTTGCAGGTTCCCCCGAAAAGACTGTCCCATCCCGAGAAGGAATGGGACAGTGGATACGCTGAAACGGAGGTCGGGACGACTAACCGATGACGACGACGTCCTGGGCGTTGGGACCTTTGTCCGTCTGGCCCACGGTAAATTCGACCCGGTCGTCTTCGTCAAGACTCTTGAATCCTTCGGTGTCGATTTCGCTGTAGTGCACGAAAAGGTCTTCGCCCCCTTCTTCTGGAACGATGAATCCGTATCCCTTCTCGTTACTGAACCATTTCACGGTTCCGGTCTGTCGCTCTGCCATGGTGCTGCGTTACGTTTCGAAGTAGAAAAAGCATACATACAGCGGCAGAGCATCTAGGATCTATCGCCAAACGTCTGATGAGACGCGTATCGAAAGATGAGATGGACTGCCACTATTCTTACGATACGGTATTAAAACGCCCAATGTCAAAGTACTTTTACAATTTCTGACTGCATTGGGCCGCAATCGAGACATTTCTCAAATACCCGTGTCATCTGGGGATGTTGTTTAAAGAAAAGCTGGGAGGGAGTGCTTCCTGGTTCGGTTGAATCCTCGACTGGTGGTGTGGATAGAAAACGTGTCTCTACTTTTATTCAGAACCCACCGTCTTCATGTCGTACCTCATCTACGGCGCCTACGGGTACACCGGCCAGCTCATTGCCCAACGTGCTGTAGAGACGGGACACGAGCCCCTCCTTGCGGGTCGCAATGCGGGTGCACTGGAGGCCGTTGCGTCGACGTTCGATCTGCCCTCTCGGGTCGTCGCGCTCGATGAATTGAGTCGCCTTCAATCCGTGCTGGGTGAGGTTGAAGCCGTCATACACTGTGCTGGTCCTTTCGTGCATACCGCCGGCCCGATGGCGGCTGCCTGTATCGAAACGGGGACACACTACCTCGACATCACCGGCGAGATTCCGGTGTTCGAGGCCCTCGCCGACTGGGATGTAGTGGCAGAGAAACGGGAGGTCATGCTTCTTCCCGGCATTGGGTTCGACGTGGTGCCGACCGATTGCCTGGCGCGCCTGCTCTCGGACGAGATGCCTTCTGCGACCACGCTTGAACTCGCCGTGTATGGATCGGGCGGACTCTCAAAGGGCACCCTCAACTCCGTGATTGAGCACGCAGATGTTGGAGGGCGCGTCCGGCGAGAAGCAGAACTGATCGACGTTCCGCTTGGATGGACGACTCGAAGTGTCGACTTTGGCGACTCTTCGCGCACCGTCGTGTCGATCCCGTGGGGAGATTTGGTCACGGCGCATCACAGTACCGGCATTCCGAATATTTCGGTGTACGTTGCCCTGCCGCCTCTCGGGCGTCTGGCGTTTCGGCTCGGAGAGTCGCTAAAACCACTGCTCGCGTGGCCTCCGCTGAAGACATTCCTCCAGCGCGCGGTCGACTACTGGCTGGAAAATCCCTCTGCCGAAACCCGGGAGCGTGGGGAGACGCGCGTCTGGGCGTCGGTCCGCGGGGCGTCGGGGGAGCGCCGGACGGCGCGGTTGACCGGGCCGGAAGCCTACACGTTCACGGCACGGACGGCGGTACAGGCCGCTGGACGGGTGATGGACGGCACGGCCCCTTCCGGCTTCCAAACCCCCTCGACTGCCTTCGGGCCGTCGTTCGCGACGGACATCGAAGGAGTAGAACGCAGCAGGATCGCGCAGTAGCGCAGTCTGGAGTCGGAGGGGGACGTGTACCTCTGACCTACAAAAATGTGCTTTGAATTTTACAATCTCCGTTCCATCCCCGACCTTTCCGGAGCAGATGCCGAGTGAGGGCGCGTCGCATTGCTTGTGTCCTCTCCCAGAACCAATTTCGGAACGAGGGCCTCGCTGATGCTCCCCAACCCTTGCGAGGCTCAATATCAAGCTTAACCGGTTTAGTGATTCGACATGGCTTTCCGGTCTGCTCTCCTGTTTTTGGGTGTAGTGCTGCTTGCGGCTGGAGGGTGTGCGGAGCCGGAACGGTCCCCGATGCAGTGGCCGGAACGAGAGCGCACCCATGAGCCCTGGACGCGCTGGTGGTGGATGGGTAATGCCGTGGAGCCGGACACGCTGGAGCGGCTTCTGACGGCCTATGATTCCGCAGGGATTGGGGGCGTGGAGGTGACGCCCATCTACGGCGTAAAGGGGGAGGAGGATCTCTTTATCGATTACCTCTCGCCCACGTGGATGGATCGATTGAACCACACGCAGCGGACGGCGGATCGCCTCGGGATGGGCGTTGACCTCGCCACGGGTACCGGGTGGCCGTTCGGCGGACCTTCCATTACGCCCGACGAGGCGGCCCGGCGCGTCGTGGTACAGCAGCATACGCTATCGGGGGGAGAGCAGTTAGCCGAACCGCTTCGATACCGTTCGGACCGCGTTGAGGCCTCGACAATGCCGCACGCCGTGATGGCGTACGCCGAATCGGACTCCGTGCAGATTCTGACCGATCGGATGGGGCCGAACGGACAGCTCAACTGGACGGCCCCGTCTGGGTCCTGGACGGTTTACGTCGTCTACAACGCATGGTCGGGCAAGCGGGTGGAGCGGTCCGCGCCGGGCGGCGAGGGGCTGGCCATCGATCACTTTTCAAAGGCGGCTCTGGAGAAACACCTTTCACGGCTCGATCAGGCCTTTTCAGATCACGGGACCCCGTCCATCCGGTCCTATTTCAACGATTCCTATGAGTTGTCGGAGGCCGACTGGACCGCACAGCTTTTCCAGGCCTTTGAACAGCAACAAGGCTACGACCTGCGCCACCACCTTCCGGCATTTACGGGGCAAGCCTCCGCCGAGAAGAATGCCCGCGTGCGAGCCGATTACCGAGAGACGATCGGCACGCTGCTACTGAATGAGTTTGCCCGGCCCTGGACGGACTGGGCGCACGAAAAGAACAGCATCACGCGCAATCAGGCGCACGGCGCTCCGGCCAACCTGCTCGATTTCTACGCGGCGGCCGACATTCCTGAGACGGAGACCTTTCACGCGACCGAGTTTGAGATTCCGGGCCTCCGCACCGATTCGCTGCTGCACGCCATGGGCGACGACGCGACGCCCCCCGATCCGCTGGTGCACAAGTTCGCAAGCTCCGCCGCGCACGTCGCGGGACGGGATCTGGTGTCGTCCGAGACGGCCACCTGGCTCGGTGAGCACTTCCGCGTCTCGCTCTCGCAGGTGAAGCCGGAGGTCGATCAGCTCTTCACGGCAGGGATCAACCACGTCTTCTTTCACGGCACGCCATACTCGCCCCCGAGTGCCGACTGGCCCGGCTGGCTGTTCTACGCGTCGACGCATTTTGCTCCGTCCAACCCCTTCTGGCGCGACCTGCCGGGCCTCACCGGGTATATTGCCCGGAGCCAGTCCATTCTGCAGTCGGGGGAGCCGGACAACGACGTGCTCCTCTACTTCCCGGTGTTCGATCACTGGCAGGAGTCCCGAACGCCATCGGGACCGGCGTTTCAGATGAGCGTCCATAATCCGGAGGACTGGCTCTACGAACTACCGGTTTACGACGCCGCCCAGACGATGCAGGATCGAGGCTACGCGTTCGACTACGTGTCGGATCGACTGTTGGATCGTCTAGAAAGTGCTGAGGGAAAGGTGCAGTCGGCAGGCGGGACCTACGACGTGATCGTAGTGCCCAACGCGCGTCGCATGCCGGTGGATACGTTTGAGCGGTTGCTATCGCTCGCGGAGGCAGGGGCGACGGTTGCGGTGCAGGGGACGCTTCCCGACACGGTGCCGGGATGGGGCGATTTGGAAAAACGACGAGCGCGCCTGGCACAGCTTCGGGACTCGCTGTCTTTTTCGTCTACCGCTTCGGGCATTGAACGGGCGGACGTGGGCGAGGGGCAGTTCCTTCGGGGAGAGGAGCTTCCGGCGCTTCTGTCAGAGACGGCGGTCCAGCGCGAGCCGATGGCGGATCGAGGGCTTTCGTTCACCCGACGGACGCACGAGCAGGGGCGGCACTACTTCGTCACGAATCTAGGCGATGAGACCGTGGAAGGATGGATTCCGCTGGGGACGGGCGCTGCGTCGGCCGTCCTCATGGATCCGATGCACGGGCGGACGGGTCGGGCCGCCACGCGCCAGGCCGACGATGGCACGGAGGTGTATCTGGACGTGCAGCCGGGCGAGTCGCGCATCCTCCGCACCTTCGAGGAGCGTCAGGTGGAGGGGGACGCATGGACCCATCTTGAACCCGCCACGCCCGACACGCTGCGGGGGCAGTGGGACGTGACCTTCATCGACGGCGGCCCGACACTCCCGGATTCGTTCTCGACGCAGGAACTGGCGTCGTGGACGAGCCTGGGCGGTGAAGAGGCTCGACGCTTTTCGGGCACGGCGCGCTACGAACTCACCTTCGAGGTTCCATCGGCTGAGGCCGACGGATGGACGCTCGACCTGGGGCGCGTTCGGGAGAGCGCGCACGTCTATCTGAACAGACAAGATCTCGGGCGCGTCTGGGCACATCCATTTGAGCGGCAGGTGGACGAGGCCCTCCAGCCCGGCGAAAACACACTCACGGTCGAGGTCACGAACCTTGGCGCCAATCGCATCGCCGACATGGATCGGCGCGACGTAGGCTGGAAGAAATTCTACAACATCAACTTCGTAGGGATTGACTACCAGCCGTTCGACGCCTCCGGCTGGGCGCCGATGCCGTCGGGCTTGCTCGGGCCGGTGACGCTCGTTCCCGGCACCGAGCGTGCGCTTGAATAGATTCTTCTCAACTGTGGGGATTGCCTGTCTTCGGAGATACTCTATGATGTTCATTTTTTCCTGGATGAAAAAACGAACCAAAAAAATCACGGCTCTGAAGAAAATGGCTGACGAGGATTCCAGCTCCTCTAAAATCCTCCAAACTCACTCGCTTGGCAATTTAGATTGCCTCACTCGTTCGGGCACGGAGGATTTTGGTCGATTCGCTTCCATCCTCGTCCGAGTCGCCATTTTCTTCAAGGCCGAAAGGGCAGAATGCGAACGGGGAGATGCCTTGGCCTTTAGGGGAGTATCTCACGCATCTCGTCCAACCGTGGCTCCGTTGTTTGGGAGCATGATCACGCTTGGCACTGCCTTTCTGCTCTCCCTTCTCCTCGCTGTTTCTGTAAGAGCCGATCCCGGTTCTGAAGGACATGCGCTGACGGTGACTTCTCTGCACACCGAACACCAGGTGAATCCGGTGGGCATCGACGTGCAGGCACCGTGTCTGGGGTGGCAGCTGACGAGTTCGACGCGGGGGGCGGAGCAAACCGCCTATCGAATTCAGGTGGCGCGAAGCGAGGCGGCCCTGCGTGCTGAGGAGAATCTCGTGTGGGACAGTGGCAAGGTGCAGTCCGGCGAGTCACTCCATCACGCCTACGAGGGACCGTCACTGGACGGCCGGACCCGCTACGTTTGGCGGGTGCGGGTGTGGGACGGAAATGGAGAGTCCTCTCCGTGGAGCGAGCCTGCATTGTGGGAGACAGCGCTGCCGAATCCGTCTGAATGGACGGCACAGTGGATTGAGCCCGGTCTGAATCAGGATTCATCGGAGCCTGCGCCCAGTCCGATGCTGCGGAACGAGTTTTCGGTGGACGGAGACGTGGCCTCGGCGCGGCTTTACGCCACCAGCCACGGCGTCTACGAGCTGCATCTAAACGGGGAGCGCGTGGGCGATCGGCTCTTTACGCCCGGCTGGACCAGCTACGAGGAGCGCCTGCAGTATCAGACCTACGACGTGACGGGCCTACTTACTGCCGGCGAGAATGCAATGGGAGCGGTTCTGGGTGACGGGTGGTACCGCGGGTACATCGGATTCGGCGGGCAGCGCAACTACTACGGCGACACGCTGGCGCTGCTGGCTCAGCTGCACGTCACGTACGAGGACGGCCGCACGGCGGTCGTGGTGCGCACCGATGACGGGTGGACGGCTGCTACTGGCGCGATTCGGAAGTCGGACATCTACATGGGGGAGACGTACGACGCGCAGCACGAGCGGAAGGGGTGGACACAGCCGGGGTACGACGATTCGGGTTGGTCGACAGTGCAGGAGGCCGATCACGAAATGGATCGCCTCTTTGCGCAGCAGGCCCCGTCGGTCCGGCGTATTCAGGAAATTAAGCCGAAGGAGGTGATCGTCACGCCCGAGGGGGATACGGTGCTCGACATGGGGCAGAACCTTGTGGGCTGGATGCGGATGGAGGTGGAGGGAGCAGCCGGAACGGAGGTTACGCTCCAGCACGCCGAGGTGCTCGACAAACAAGGCAACTTTTACACCGAGAACCTGCGCGCGGCCGATCAGACGGATCGCTTCATTCTGGATGGGACGGGCACGGAGGTCTACGAGCCGCACTTCACCTTTCACGGTTTCCGGTACGTGAAGGTGAGCGGGTATCCGGGCGAGGTGGAGCCGGACGACTTCACGGGCGTGGTGCTTCACAGTGACATGCAGCCGACGGGGCACTTCGAGAGCTCGAATGCCCGCCTCAATCAGCTCCAACACAACATTTTGTGGGGGCAAAAGGGCAACTTCCTCGACATTCCTACCGATTGCCCGCAGCGCGACGAGCGGCTGGGCTGGACCGGCGACATCCAGGTCTTTGCCCGTACGGCCAACTTTAACATGGACACGGCGGGGTTTCTGCGGAAGTGGCTCCGGGACCTGGACGCCGATCAGCGGGAGATGGGGAGCGTACCGCACGTGGTACCCAACGTGTTGGATGCGTCCGATGCTGGAGCAGCGGGGTGGGCTGACGCAAGCGTGATCGTGCCGTGGGAGTTGTATCAGACCTATGGCAACGAACGCATTCTGGAGACGCAGTACGAAAGCATGAAAGGCTGGGTGGAGTTCATGCGGACGGACGCGGCCCGTGACTCGACCCAGTACCTGCGGGAAAGTAAGACCTTCGGCGATTGGGTGGCCTTTACCAGCGGGCCGGACCGCGCCCGGTACTATCCGGGGGCGTACACCAACACAGATCTGATTTCGACGGCGTATTTCGCCCGCTCGACGGACCTCCTCCGCCGAACGGCAGAGATTCTCGGGAAGACGGACGACGCTGAGCGCTACGCTACCCTCTTCGAGCAGATCAAAGAGGCGTTCCAGGAGGAATACGTCACGCCCAACGGACGGGTACTGTCGGACACGCAGACCTCGTATCTGCTGGCACTTCAGTTCAATCTCCTTCCGGAGGAGATGCGAATGGACGCGGCGCGGGCGCTGCGGCACAACGTGGAAGATCGCGGACACCTCACGACTGGCTTTTTGGGCACACCGCACCTGAACCCGATCCTCAGCGAGTACGGATTTACCGACAAAGCCTACGAGCTGCTGCTGCGCACCGAGTATCCGTCGTGGCTCTATCCAGTGACGATGGGGGCCACGACGATCTGGGAGCGGTGGAACGGCATCAAGCCGGACTCGACCTTTCAGGATCCGGGCATGAATTCGTTCAACCACTACGCCTACGGTGCTATTGGGGAGTGGCTCTACGAGGAAGTGGCGGGCATCGAGGCCGCGGCGCCGGGGTACAAGGAGATCCGCATTGCTCCACGCCCCGGAGATACGTTGACCCACGCCCGCGCCTTTATGGACACTGGCTACGGGCGCGTCGCGTCCGACTGGTCTCAGCGGGACGGGCAGTTTCGGCTCAACGTCACCATCCCGGCCAATACGCAGGCCGCGGTGCGTCTGCCCGAAGCGACCGGCACGACCGTCACCGAAAATGGGACGCCGCTCGATAAGGCAGAGGGCATTGCTGCATCTCACCAGGACGGCTCGGCTGTGATTGTGGAGGTGGGAAGTGGGGACTACTCGTTTGCCTACGATACGGAGACGCCGACCTCCACTGACACGACGGCCCTCGGAGACGATCCCACCGTGGGCAAACTGCTCACCGATTCGGAGGCCCGAGCGATCCTCCGCGATCACCTGCCGAGCCTCGTCGACTCGCCCTGGCTGAGTCAGGTCATGGGCTTTTCGCTGGAGCGCGTACCCCGTGCCGTGCCGTTTGAGATCTCCAATGCCGCACTGCAGGCCGTTCGCCGAGACCTGGAGACGATCGATCGATAACCAACGATCCCGACGAGTACTCGAATATCCCCATTTGGCTTATGGCATCCTCAGACGAACAGACCCTTGCTGATCGGCTCGACGAGATTGAGGAATTCGACCGCGAGCCGGTCGACGAAGACAACCTGCAGGGACCGAGCAACTTCATCGGCCTCTTTGCCAGCGAGCACGTGGCGGGCACCGAGTTCGTGATCGGGCCGCTCTTTGTGGCACACGGCGTGGCGGCGGCCGATCTGATGTGGGGATTGTTGTTCGGCAACCTGCTGGCGGTGCTCTCCTGGGCGCTCATCTGCGCACCGATTGCGACGGGTACCCGGCTCAACCTTTACTGGAAGCTGCGCAAGATTGCCGGGCCGGGGCTGCTCGTCGTCTACAATATTGTGAACGCCCTGATGTTTTGCTTCCTGGCGGGGTCGATGATCTCGGTGGCCGCGACGGCTGTGGGCCTGCCGTTCGACATGGCGATGCCCGGTCTGGATGCCCTCTATCCCAACAGTGTGAGCTGGGTGATCACCGTTCTCCTCGTGGGCAGTGTCGTGACCGTGCTGGCCATTTTGGGGTTTGAGAAAATCACCTATTTCGGAAAGGTCGCCTCGCCCTGGCTCTTCTTCGTGTTCGTCGCGTGCGGCGTGGCCGTGCTGCCGCAGCTCGGGGTAAACTCCATCTGGGACTTCTGGGAGGTGGCCAACGAGAAAATCTGGACGGGCGAGCCCGCGGAAGGGCGCGTGCAGTTTACGTTCTGGCACGTCCTGTTCTTCGCGTGGTTTACGAACCTGGGGCACCACGTCGGCATGGGGGACCTGTCGACCCTCCGCTACGCCAAGAAGTGGACGTACGGGTTCCTGAGCGCCTTCGGCATGTACCTCGGCCACTTCGTCGCGTGGATTGCCTCGGGGATTCTCGTGGCCCTCGCCATGCAGCAGGGCGGGGAGGTGGCGTCCGGCCCGATTGCCTACCTCGGCGCGGGCATCGCAGGACTCATCGCCGTGGTCATAGCGGGCTGGACGACGGCCAATCCCACCATCTATCGGGCGGGACTCGCCATCCAGACCGTCACGCCCGACTGGAAGCTCTGGAAGGTGACGGGGGCGGTAGGTGCCGTGACGACTATCGCTGCGCTCTTCCCGGCCCTCATGATGCGACTGCTCGACTTCGTGGCGCTCTACGGCCTCATCCTGATGCCGATGGGCGCGGTCATCTTTGCCGACTACTGGCTGTTGCCGAAACTCGGCCTGAGAGAAAACTACGCGGAGTGGGGGGAGATCGTCTTTAGCTGGCCAGCGGCGCTCACGTGGGGCGGGACGCTCGCCGCCTGCTGGGGCATCAACGTCGCCTGGGGATTGCAGATCTTCTTCCTCGGCCTGCCGGGCTGGTTCATTGCCGTTGCGCTCTACGTCGGCGCGAGCTACGTGCAGCAGCCCCGCCGTCAAAAGGCATCCGCCTCAGCGTGAGCTTCTCCGTCCCCTTGCTCTTCACGCCCACGCTCTTTACTCCCGCGCTCTCCACCCCCACGCTCTCTTTCTCACGCTCACATTCGCCATGAAAACACTGCTCAAGATCATTTCCTTCCTGGGCCTCGGCCTCGTGGTCGTGCCGGCGTTCCTCGTCTTTGCGGGGACGATTGCCTGGGAGACGCACGCGACGCTCATGCTGGTGGGCACCATCGCCTGGTTCGCGACCAGTCCCTTTTGGATGCAGGAAGAGATGCCGGAGGAGCCGGCGTAAGATGCTCGTTTTTCCGTAGAACGTTGGAAGGTTGATGATTGGTATGATTGACGACATTGCGACATACAACGATTCCTCGGCAAACGATCACGAGCGCGATTTGGAGGCAATTTCCGAGCGTCTGGACCGACGGGGGATTGACGCCGAGGCCGTCATCGACCGGATCGGGACGTTCGAGGTGGCGGTGCCGTCGTGGGCGCTGGGCACGGGCGGCACGCGGTTCGGGCGGTTTCCGATCGAGGGCGAGCCCCGCAACGTTTACGAGAAAATGGACGACACGGCCGTCATTCAGAAGTTGACCCGGGCTACGCCCCGCGTCTCGCTCCACATTCCGTGGGACGAACCGGACGACGTGGATCGCCTGAAAGCGCACGCGGACGACCGGGGCCTCGGCTTCGACGCCGTCAACTCGAACACCTTTCAGGATCAGCCGGACCAGGAGCACAGCTACAAGTTCGGCTCTTTTAGCCACACCGATCCCGCCGTGCGGCAGCAGGCCGTCGATCACAACCTGCACGTCGTGGAGCTGGGAGAGGCTCTCGGCTCAGAGGCCATCACGATCTGGCTCGCCGACGGCAGCAATTTTCCCGGGCAGATGAACCTGCGCAAGAGCTTTGACCGGGTGCTTGGAGGCTTAGAAACTGTCTACGATGGGCTGCCGGACGGATGGCGGCTCTACACGGAGCACAAGCCCTACGAACCGGCCTTTTACGCCACGGTGGTGCAGGACTGGGGGTCCTCGCTTATGCTCGCCAATCGGCTGGGTCCAAAGGCCCAGTGCCTCGTGGACCTCGGGCACCACCTCCCCAACACGAACATCGAGCTCGTGGTGGCTCGGCTCCTGACGGCGGGCAAGCTGGGGGGCTTTCACTTCAACGATTCGAAGTATGGGGACGACGATCTGACGACCGGTTCGATCAAGCCCTACCAGCTCTTCCTCGTATTCAACGAGCTGGTGGACGCAGAAGAGGAGGACCTCGACAACTTCAATCCGGACTACATGATCGATCAAAGCCACAACCTCAAGGACCCGATCGAGGCGTTTCTGCAGACCGTCGACCAGTTGCAGAAGGCCTACGCGAAAGCCGTGATTGTCGACCGCGACGCGTTGAGCGAATACCAGCAAGCCAACGACGCGCTCAAAGCCGAAGAGACGCTGAAGCAGGCCTACGAGACGGGCGTCTCACCCCTCGTGGCGGAGGCGCGGCGACGACAAGGCGGGGCCCTCAATCCCGTAGCCGCGTTTCGGGCGTCCGGCTACCGCGAAGCGGTGCACGAGGAGCGGTCGGACGAAGGCTATACGCCGCCGCAGAGCCTTTGACGACTGGGGATGTGAGTATGGGAGTGTGGGTGTTTGGGAGTAAGACGGGAGATATTCAAAACCCCCATACTCCCACACGCCCATACCCAAATGCAGAACCGACAGCGGCAGCTACACCACTTGGAATTGCTTCGGCGCATCATGAACACCTCTCCTCCTCAATTTCTTGCTTTCGATCTTGGCGCTTCGCACGGGCGGGCCTTGTTGGGCACGCTCGACAATGCCGATCTGGACGTGGAGGAGGTGCATCGCTTCAAGACGCCGCTGCTGGAGGAAGGGGAGCGGCTGTTCTGGGATCTGGAGGTGCTGGAGCGGGAGGTGGATGCCGGGGTCCGGGCAGCGCTGGACAGTGCCAGCAATCTACGAAGCCTCAGCGTGGATGCCTGGGGCGTCGATTTCGTGCCGCTGGACGCGGAGGGGACGCCTCTTCGCAACCCGCGCGCTTACCGCGACCCTCGCACGCAGGCCGTGATGGACGCGACGCTGGAGGAGGTGTCCCGGGAAGAGATCTATGCCGTGACGGGCACTCAGTTTATGCCGATCAACACCCTCTATCAGGTGCGGGCCGACCGCGAGATGGAGCCGGCACTTGTGGACCGCACGGTCCAGCGCCTCTTCATTGCCGATTATTTGCACTACCGCTACTCGGGGCGGGCCGTCGCCGAGCTGTCCATCGCGAGTACCGCCCAGCTGATGGACGTGCGCACCCACGAGTGGGCGACGGACCTAATGGAACGCCTCGACATCAACCCCACGACCTGGCCCAAGATCGTTCCCCCCGCGACGTGTCTCGGGTCATTCGAGCCGCCCACCAATTCGCCATTCGAAACTCGAAATTCGACATTCGAAATTGTAGCCGGATGTTCGCACGACACGGCCTGCGCCGTGGCGGCGGCTCCTGCCGAAGACGACGGATCCTCTTGGGCGTACCTCAGCTGCGGGACGTGGTCGCTGCTGGGCGTCGAACGCGAGGAGTCCATCTTCACCGACGCGGCCCGCGAGGCTGGCTACACGAACGAAATCGGGCTGGACAGCACAGTCCGCTTTCTGAAGAACCTGACTGGGCTCTGGGTGCTGCAGGAGTGCGAGCGAACATGGGAAGCGTCCGGCGAGTCGGTCGATTACGACACGCTTCAGCGGGAGGCCGCGGCCGCTCCGTCCCCCGACGGTGTGCTCGACCTGGATCAGCAGCAGTTCTTAGAGCGGGGGGAGATGCCGCAGAAAATTCGGCGGTACTGCCGCGATGAGGGACTGTCGGTCCCGGAGACCAAAGGGCAGTTTGCGCGCCTCATACTGGAGAGTCTGGCGGCCGATTATCGGGATAAGCTCACCGCTTTGGAGGCAATCGTCGATGAGCAGATTGACGTGCTCCACCTCGTCGGCGGCGGCTCGCGGAATGAATTGCTCTGCCAGTGGACCGCCGACGCGACCGGATGCCGGGTGGTTGCTGGTCCGGCGGAAGCCACGGCCCTTGGAAATCTTCTCATTCAGGCCCGGACGATGGGAGCCTTGCCGGACGGATGGTCGATCCGGGACATCGTTCGGGCAAACGTCGAAATGCAAACGTACGAACCTGACTCGTCGCGGGTCTCCGTCTGACGGTCGGGTCACGTTTTGGGGAGTGTTGCGTATTTCGTATTGCGTACGCCGTTCTCCCTTGCACGTTTACGAAATACGCACCACGCAATACCATTTTTTGCACTTTGAACGCTCAACACTGTAGACCCAATGGAAACGACACAGACTGAATTCAAACACGTCGACAATCTCTGGGACGACGAGAAAGCCGAAGAACTCGATCCAGTAGAGACGCTCGTCTATCGCTCGAACCTGCTGGGGGACGACTGGCGGATTACCAACACCGGCGGCGGCAACACGTCGTCGAAGCTCATGGAGACCGATCCCATTACCGGGGAGGAGGTAGAAGTCCTCTGGGTGAAGGGATCCGGTGGCGACCTTCGGACGGCCGAGAAGAAAAACTTTGCGTCGCTCTATCAGGAAGAGGTCCTCGCGTTGCAGGACGTCTATTTTGACTTTGACGAGACCGGCGTGAAGACGGTGGCGGAGGACGAGATGACGAAGATGTATGACCACTGCGTCTTCAACCTCAACGAGCGGTCGCCGTCGATCGACACGCCGCTGCACAGCTTTATTCCCCACAAGCACGTCGATCACACCCATCCGGTGGCGTGCATCGCGATTGCGACGGCCGAGAACGGGGAAGAGCTCACGCAGGAAATCTACGGCGACGACATTGTGTGGACCGACTGGCAGCGGCCGGGCTTTGAGCTGGGGCTGGAGATGCAGCGCATCTGCGAGGAGTACCCCGAGGCCAAGGGCGTGATGCTCGGGGGGCACGGCATCATCAACTGGGCCGACGAGAGCCACAAGAAGTGCTACCTCCGCAGCCTGGCGCTCATCGACCGGGCGGAGGAGTATCTGCAGCAGAATGGCAAGGCGACATATGCGTTCGGTGGGGCCAAATATGAGCCGCTCGGCGAAGAGAAACGTGCCGACGTGCTGACCGACGTGCTCCCGTGGCTTCGCGGGCAGGTGAGCCAGGACAAGAAGATGATCGCGACGGTGGAGACGGGCGAGGTCATTCAGCGCTTCGTGAATGGAGAAGAGGCCGAGCGGCTGGCCGAGCTCGGCACCTCGTGCCCCGACCACTTTCTGCGCACCCGCATCAAGCCGCTTTTTGTGGACTGGGACCCGCAGAATGGCACCGCCGAGACGCTCAAGGAGGCGCTGGCGGAAGGGCTCGAACAGTACCGCGAGGACTACCGCGAATACTACGAGACGTGCTCCGAGCCGGGCGACCCGGACATGCGCGGTTCCGATCCCACCGTGATTCTCATTCCGGGCATTGGCACCGTGGCCTGGGGAAAGAACAAGAGCGAGTCGCGCGTGACGGCCGAGTTTTTCAACGCCGCCGTGGAGGTCATGCGCGGGGCGGAGGCCATCGGCACCTACACGGCACTGCCGCGCCAGGAGGCCTACGACATCGAATACTGGCGGCTGGAGCAAGCGAAGCTGGAGCGCATGCCGCCCGAGGAGGAGCTGGCCCGCGAGATCGTTATAGTCGTGGGCGGGGGCAGTGGCATTGGGCAGGCCACCGTGCCGCGCCTGATCGAAGAGAATGCGACGGTCGCCGCGCTGGATTTAGACGTGGAAGCCGCGGAGGCCACCGCCGAAGGCATCATGGAGGAGATCGGCATGGGCATCGGCGTGGCCGGGTCCGGCGTCTCGCGCTGCGGAGACGTGATCGGCCTCGGCTGCGACGTGACCGACCGCGACTCCATCCGGGACGCGCTGGACGACGTGGTGCTGGCGTACGGTGGGCTCGACCACGTGGTCGTGACCGCGGGCCTCTACGTGAGCCCGGACGATGAGGGTCGCATTCCGGACGAGAAGTGGGACGACACCTTTGCGGTGAACACAAAAGGTCCACACCTCGTGGCGGACGAAGCCGCGTCGATCTGGGACGCGCAGGGCCTGGACGGCAGCATGGTCATCACGACGAGCGTGAATGCCGTGGTGCCCAAGACGGGGAGTTTTGCCTACGACACCACCAAGGCGGCCACGAACCATCTCGTGCGGGAGCTGGCGATCGAGCACGCCCCGAACGTGCGCGTGAACGGCCTCGCCCCCGCGACAGTCGTCGAAGGCAGCTCCATGTTTCCGCGTGAGCGGGTGAAGGCCTCTCTGGACAAGTATGGACTTGACTATGAGGACGACGAGTCGACCGAGGCGCTGCGGGCGAAGCTCGCCAACTTCTACGCAGCGCGGACGCTCACGGGCGAACCGATCACGCCCGATGACCAGGCGGAGGCGATCTTCCTGCTCGTCAGCGACGACCGCTTCGGCAAGACGACCGGCCAGGTACTGACGGTGGACGGCGGGCTACAGGAGGCGTTCCTACGGTGATGCTTGACGCGTGATACGTGAGGCGTGAGAAGATGGGCATTGTTGCTCATCAATCACGCCTCACGTTTTATTTTTCACGCCAGCAGTCGGTCGTATGCCACCTTGATGCACCGGTTGCGGACGTATGGCAGGCCGGCCTCCGCGGCCAGTGTTTCCGCTTCGGAGCTCGACACGCCCAGCTGCGTCCAGATCACGGGGGTTTTTCCAGTCTGCTCGGCGCGTTCGATGGCCGTGCGCACCATGTCGGCGGTATGCTGCGGCGCCCGAAAGATGTCGACAATGTCGATCGGAACGTCTTCGGGCACGCTCGGCAGGTCCGGGTAGCAGGGCTCGCCCAGTACCTCGTCGTAGTTCGGATTCACCGGCACGATGCGGTAGCCGCGCTTCTGCATGTACCGTGCAATTTTGTGGCTGGTGCGCGTGGGTTGGGCCGAGCATCCTACCACGGCGATGGTTTTGGCCGATTCGAGTACGGATTGAAGATCGGGCGTCTCTACGCTGGGCATAGAACGATTGAATTTTAGGACGGAGGGTGGAGAGGGACGCGGACGGTCGGTACCCTGTTTTTGCTGGTTCTTGGCGCATCATCAGGGATCCATCCCTCGGATCAGTTCCGTACAACCCTGTTATTGTTACGCGTCGGTCCCGACGAGAGTGCCCTTTTCCAGGCCGGGACCTCGTTTTTCAACCCCGAATGCCGAACGCTGCGCGTCTTATGGCCTATCCGTTTGAGGACATCGAACCGAAATGGCAGGAGTACTGGGAGGATCATCAAACCTTCCGTACGCCGGACGAACCCCGACAGCTGTCGGGGGAGGAGAAGGTGTACGTCCTCGACATGTTTCCGTACCCCAGCGGCTCCGGCCTCCACGTAGGACATCCGGAGGGCTACACCGCCACTGACATCGTGGCGCGCTACAAGCGCATGCAGGGCGTCAATGTCCTGCATCCGATGGGGTGGGACGCCTTTGGATTGCCCGCCGAGCAGTACGCGATAAAGACGAACACGCATCCGCGCGACACGACCAAGGAAAACATTGCCCAGTTCAAGCGTCAGCTCAAAAGTCTGGGCTTCTCCTACGACTGGCAGCGGGAGATCAACACCACCGATCCCGACTACTACAAGTGGACACAGTGGATCTTCCTGCAGCTCTACAAGAAAGGACTGGCCTACCAGTCCGAGGAGCCGGTGTGGTGGTGCGAGGAGCTCGGCACCGTGCTGGCCGACGAGGAGGTCATCGACGGCAAGAGCGAGCGCGGCGGCTATCCCTGTGAGCGTGTGCCGATGCGGCAGTGGGTGCTCAAGATCACCGAATACGCCGATCGGCTGCTCGAAGGCCTTGACGATCTGGACTGGCCGGAAAGCACCAAGGAGATGCAGCGCAACTGGATCGGCCGCTCGGAGGGGGCAAACATCTACTTCGACCTCGTGGGGGTGGACGACTCGCTGAAAGTCTACACCACGCGCCCGGATACTCTCTTCGGGGGCACCTACATGGTGTTGGCGCCCGAGCACGACCTTGTGGACGAGATTACGACCGACGAGCACCGGGAGGCCGTCGAGGAGTACCGACAGGAGGCCCTACAGAAGAGCGACGTGGAGCGGAAGCAGGAAGACAAGACCGGCGTCTTTACCGGCGGCTACGCCGTCAATCCGGCCACCGGCGAAGAGATTCCCGTCTGGGTGGCCGACTATGTGCTGGCCTCCTACGGTACGGGCGCCATCATGGCCGTGCCCGCCCACGACGAACGGGACTACGCCTTCGCTCAAAAGTTTGACCTCCCCATCCGCGAGGTGGTGGAGGGCGGCAACGTTGACGAAGAGGCGTACACGGAAGACGGACCGCACGTCAACTCCGCCAACGACGACGTGGACCTCAACGGTCTGCACAACGAGGAGGCACAGGAGCGCATTGTGGAGTGGCTGGAGGAGGAGGGAAAAGGAGAGCACCGGGTGAACTACCAGTTGCGCGATTGGCTCTTCAGCCGGCAGCGCTACTGGGGCGAGCCGTTCCCAATCCTCTTTACGGAAGACGGGGAAGACAAGCCGGTGCCCGAGGACGAGCTGCCGGTGACGCTGCCCGACATCGAAACGTTTGAGCCGAGCGGGTCGCCCGAAGGGCCGCTCTCCAACATTGAGGACTGGGTCAACACGACGGATCCGGAGACCGGCGAGCCCGCCACCCGCGAGACCAACACAATGCCGCAGTGGGCCGGTTCCTGCTGGTACTACCTCCGCTTCATCGATCCGGACAACGACGAACGGCTGGTTGATCCGGAGAAGGAGCAGTACTGGATGCCGGTCGACCTCTACGTGGGCGGGTCGGAGCACGCGGTGCTGCACCTGCTCTACGCCCGCTTCTGGCACAAGGTGTTGTACGACGCAGGGGTCGTGTCGACGAAAGAGCCGTTCCAGACGCTCGTGCACCAGGGCATGATTCTGGGAGAAAAGGAGTACACGACCTTCGTCGATCCGGACGGGCAGTACGTATCGGCCGAACGCGTAGAAGACGGGGTCGACACCCGCACCGGAACCGAGGTTGAGCGCAAAGAACTCGACGAAGACGAGGTCGAGAAGGACGGTGACGTGTTCGTCCTAAAAGAGCAACCGGACGTGCGGGTAGAGGCGCGCAGCCACAAGATGAGCAAAAGCCGGGGCAACGTCATCAATCCCGACGACGTGGTGGACGAGTATGGGGCCGACACGCTCCGCCTCTACGAGATGTTTATGGGGCCGCTGGAGCAGGACAAGCCCTGGAGCACCGACGACGTGGAGGGGGTCCATCGCTTCCTGAACCGCGTGTGGCGCCTCCTCGTCGACGATGACGAACTTGCTGTGACCGATGAGGAGCCGGAGCGCGAGCAGCTACGCGAGCTCCACCAGACGATCAAGAAGGTGACGCAGGACATCGAGCACCTCGACTTCAACACCGCCATCGCGGCGATGATGGAGTTTTTGAATGCGGCCAACAAGTGGGACGCTGTGCCGCGCGAGATCGCCGAGTCGCTGGTTCTGCTCCTCAGTCCGTTCGCGCCCCACATTAGCGAGGAGCTGTGGGAGCGATTGGGGCACGACGAGAGTCTGGCCTACGCAGACTGGCCCGAGTACGAAGAGGCGCTGTTGCACCGCGAGGTGGTGGAGATGGCCGTGCAGGTGAACGGCACGGTGCGAGGCACCATCGAGGTCGAAGTCGACGCCGACGAAGAAGACGTACTGGCGGCGGCGAAAGAGGACGAAAATGTGGCGCGTCACCTCGACGGCAAGACCATTCAGCGCGAGATCTACGTGCCCGGCCAGATCGTCAACTTTGTGGCAAACTAGTGGGCTTGCACAACTGAAACGCGAGAACTCGCAGATCTCGTGACGCTGTTTCCGTCTGTTTCTCCTGCGCGGAATATGCTCGGGATCGACCGCTGCCGGCAACCGCTGACGATTGTGGCGTCAGGGGACCGACGCTCGAAACCGCCAGAGGAGTTGTGCAAGGTCACTAGCGTTCCGAATCTGCACGCCGGCGTTTCGTATCACGGAACGTTTAGTTTTTACCCGTTACGAGGTCTGGCCCCGGTGCGTTGCCGTGCAGCACGTACCAGACGAGCATCGCCTCGTCCGTAGAGCCATAGGGGCACCCAACCTCCCGGTATTTTTCCCAGGCCTGTCGGTATAGATTCAGCGCACACTGCTGCATTGCGGGGGAAAGCGCCGGCGCATCGGTGTGATCAACGCCGAAAGGGAGAAGCGAAAGGTCATCACGGTCGGGCATAAGGGTGCATTCGGCCTTATCAGAAAAACTGGTGAAGCACTCAGGAGGTTGCGGAGTGATTCCTGAGTCAATCACCTCCTCATTCTACCAAAACTGTTCCATCCTTCCTTCCTGTTTTCTTTATGGCCGACGCTCCCACCCTCGACGTGCTTGCATTCGCCGCCCATCCCGACGACGTAGAGCTTTGTGCGGGGGGGACCATGTGCTTACTTGCCCAGCAGGGGTACGACGTCGGCATCGTCGACTTTACGAAGGGACAACTGGGATCGCGCGGCACACCGGAACTGCGGTTGGAAGAGGCGGAGCGGGCGTCGGAGATCATTGGGCTCTCGGCCCGTGAGAATCTGGGCTTGATGGATGGGGACATCCGAAACACCAAAGAGAACCAGCGAAAAGTGATAGAGGTGGTACGCCGGTACCGTCCCGACATCGTTCTCACAAATGCGCCGCAAAGCCGCCATCCCGATCACGAGGACGCCGCAGAATTATCGACCGATGCCCTGTACTACAGCGGTCTCAAAGAGATCAAGACGCCCGGGCCGGACGGCACTCCACAGGCGCCCTGGCGCCCACACCACGTGCTCCACTACATGCAGGCGGTGTCATTCGACCCCACGATGGTCGTGGACGTGACGGACGTGTGGGGGCAGCGCATCGAAGCGCTGCAAGCGTTCAAGTCGCAGTTCCACAATCCCGACTACGAGCCGGACGAGGACGAGCCGGAGACGTTCGTGTCCAACCCGCAGTTCTTCGAGTGGGTGAAATCGAAGGCTCGTACGTACGGGTACAAAGTGGGGGCCACCTACGGCGAGCCCTTCCTCTACCGCCAAGGCCCGTTTGGGGTAACGGACCTGCCGTCGGTGCTCAGCAAGGAGAAAGAATTCCGGTAACGAGAAGACGCGAGACGGACGTTCCCAGGGCTTTGTGCGGATAGAGAAAAGGCATTGTAGTCGTCGTATAGGGTCAGCTCCTAAAGGTCCCGTTCCTGTCCGGTTCGGGTGGGGAGCAAGCTCCGGTCAATCTATCATTTCTGAGTCCAATTCTTTTCGCTGATGATGGGGGAAGAAGGTAATCGGTCAAGGCCCGATGTCCCCCCTGTAGATCTGCGAGATTTAATCACTCGTTGAATGCTCCAAAAGAGGCATGCACGCACATCTTTTCCCGTGCAGGTGTTGAAAAGAGAAGGCCATTTTGGAGTCCCGTTCGTGCTCTCCGGGATCATCGGGGGCATTTTCGTTTGGAAAGGGGCGCCGAAACAGGGGAGGTCATCCAACTTTAGGGGGAGAGGGAAGGTCTTTAGAACACGAGCGCATGTAGGAAAATCAGTCCCCGGAAGGGAGGCAAGACCCTACGAAAGATCCGTCGTCGATTCGTTCGATGTAGCGAGGGAGCAAGACACTTCGCCCTCGGGGTGTACTGAAAAAGAGGAAGACCCTCGCACACGAACTAATAAAGGCCTAAAGGAATGTTTGAAAGATTCAACAATCGGACGCTTCGACAGCTTTTTGGATCACAGCTCACGGGTAACGCCCGCATTGCCGTTGTTGGGGTGGGAGGAGGAGGAGGGAATGCAGTCAACAATATGGTCGAGAAAGGGATCGAGGGCGTCGACTTTATCGCGGTCAACACAGATTCTCAGGTGCTCGCCACCAACAAAGCGGACCGTTGCATCCAGGTGGGAGAAGAAGCAACGGGTGGACTGGGAGCAGGGGCTCGTCCTGAGTTGGGAGCAGAGGCCCTAAAGGAAAGTTCGGACGTGGTTGAGAACGCCCTTAAACCATACGACCTGGTCTTCATCACGGCGGGCATGGGAGGGGGCACCGGGACCGGAGGGGCGCCCGTCCTCGCCTCGATTGCTCAGGAGTTGGGCATCCTCACCGTAGGCATCGTGACTCGACCCTTCGAATGTGAGGGGCCTCGACGTCATAGGGTCGCCGAACGGGGGATTGAGCAACTTCGCGGGGAGGTTGACACCTTGGTCGTCATTCCCAACGAAAGTTTGCTCGAGCTTGCTAATGATGGGACCAGTCTCGAAGAGGCATTTTGGATGGTCGATGAGGTGCTCTACGATTCAACTCGAGGCATTGTGAATCTCATTACCTCCGAAGGACTGATCAATCTCGACTTTGCGGACGTCGAGCGGACCATGCGGGACGGCGGGAGTGCCCTTCTCGGCATTTCCACTCAGTATGACATGCGTCAGTACCGGACGCCCCGGGGAAAAGCACAAAAGACCGACGGGGGCCAAAACGGCACTGGCGAAACTTCGAGTCGCCCTGAAGAAGCTGCAGTTGCAGCCATCTCAAGCCCTCTATTCGATGGGCGATCCATCCACGGAGCAGACAAGGCGTTGGTGTATGTGACTGGAGGCCCGTCTCTTGGTTTTCAGGAGGTGATGTCGGTCATAGAGGTGATTCAAGCCGAGGCCGGGGAGAATTGTGAGGTGATCTTCGGCGCGGTTACCGATGAAAGCATCGATGGTCAGTTTCAAGTCATGGTGATTGCCACCGGGCTCGACGAAGAGCAGTCCTTTGACGGCACCATTCAGAATCCTTCTCAGAGGTTAGATCAGTTGAAGGAACTCAATGGCCAGGACCGCGAGGGCGACTCTGTCCCTTTGGCCATGGAAAACGGGGGGGAAGAACACCATCAGGAACAATGATCATTGGAAAGTCGAGACCCGACCGTAGGGAATTTAATCGGAAAAGTGATCCAACGATTCTGCTGTCGAGGCTTCCAGGTTACGCGAGGGCAAGCCTGCGTCCTGGCCTCTTTTCACGTTCTGGGTGGTCTACACCTTCACGGTCCGTTTAGCGGGAGGAATCTGCCGCCAGGTTCGGCACGATGAGGCAACTCCGATAGGTCATTGGAGGGACCGTGCTCGAAAGGTGGGAATCAGCCAGACGACCCACGCGGTGAGCATCCAGAGGGGACCGACGAGAAAGATAGGCACTACGAGAACCACGAGGCCATTCCAGGTAAGCCCAGCGTAGCCCGGGAGCTTTGGATTTTCGCTCAGCCAGAAGGCCCATCCGACCCCGGTCAGGCCCACGACTCCTAAAGTCGCGCCAAGTAGCTTGAGAGTGAACGTGAAGCCCTCGGCCCCGCTGAGGGTTGAGAAGGAAGGAATATCGCCGAAGGATATGCCGAGGAGGAAGATAAGCAGGCCGGCCATGAGGGGCACAGAGGAATAAAGTAGTATGAGCGTTTGTTTTCTCACGGGACAGTGCCGGGAAGGTGAGCAGTAGGAAGAAAGGTTATTTGATAGTAAAAAAGCGCTGCATGGGAATGCAATTCTTTTTGTAAGCGATCACGGCAATCGCATCGTGGCTGGAAGACCAGATGTACCCTTCAAGCAAAGCCCCCCAGGCGACGCCTAAGACGCACGAGTGCGTCACGCCCATACTCACATACGCTCCGGTACGAGGGATGCCCGGGAGACGTGCCTCCACCGCTCAGGCTACGTCTGAACAATATGATTGCCCTGTATAAGCAATGTCTCTGTTTGGGCCAGTTTGGATGTCGGAGGCAAGTGAATTGTCAGTAGGGGGAGAAGAAACCCTGCAACAATGCAGGCGGTGCGGTTTTCATACCAAATGCGGCGGTCTGGATTATTTGAGGTAGGTGCGTACGTTGACACCGCCAGCCTCCGCACGGTATATTGACTGACCGTCATCCTTCTCGAATGGAGCAACAACATCCGTATGGCGGATACGAGTGATTTCCGAAACGGCATGACGTTCATCTGGAAAGACGATCTCTGGGAGATCGTGGACTTTCTGCACGTGAAGCCCGGCAAGGGCGGCGCCTTCGTGCGCACCACCCTCAAGAACGTGAAAGACGGCCACGAGGTGGAAGAGACGTTTCGGGCCGGAGCGAAGGTGGACGAGGTACGCATCGAGCGGCGCCCACACCAGTACCTCTACGAAGACGACTACGGTCTTCACTTCATGAATACGGACACCTATGAACAGTTTTCGATGCCGCCCGAGCAGGTGGAGGGTCGCGAGTACCTGAAGGAAGGCGGTGACGTCGACATTCTGTTCCGCGTCGATACGGAGGAGCCGCTCCGCACCGAGGTGCCCCTGAAGGTGGAGCTGGAGGTCGTGGAGACGACGCCGGGCGTGAAGGGCGATACTGCACAAGGCGGCGACAAGCCCGCAACGCTTCAAAGTGGTGCCACGGTCGACGTCCCTCTCTTCATCAATGAGGGAGACGTCGTTCGCGTGAACACGAAAACCGGTGAGTACGAGACCCGTGTGTCGGAGGCGGAGGGACCGACCGTGTAGCTTCCATTCGGAAGGATGTGTGCCCGCAGGCTTTTTCGAAGACACCCCCCAGACGATGAAGCTCTCGAAGATTCAAGAACTGCTGCGCCTCGTGGCCGAAAGTGGCGTGTCGGAGATCGAGATTGAGGAAGACGACTTCAAGCTTACCATCCGGCAGAACAGCCCTCAGGTGCTCATGCAGCCGGCTCAGTACCCAGCCCAGCAGGGATACGGGGCTCCGCAGCAGATGCAGCCCCAGGCGCCCCCGCAACAAGCGCCGCCCCAGCCCGCGCCGCAGCCTCAGCAACAGGCCGCGCCCGGAGGGGGACAAGCACAGCCCGCCTCGACGGGAGGAGCGCAGCAGGCGGCTGCCGGAAATGCCACGCAAGACGGGGCGTCCGCTCCCGCATCGACACAGGACACCACCGGAAATGGTACGGCGGAGACCGAGACGGAGGCGGACACGGACACCGAGGAGCACGTCGTGAAAGCGCCCATTGTTGGCACCTTCTACCGGGCGCCCTCCCCCGATTCCGATCCGTTCGTCGAGGTCGGCGATTCTGTTTCCGAGGGCGACGTCCTCTGCATCATCGAAGCGATGAAGCTGATGAACGAGATCGAGTGTGAGACATCGGGCACCGTTCAGGAAATTTTGGTAGAGGACGCTGAGCCCGTCGAATTCGATCAGCCGCTCTTTGTGATCGAAGAGGACTAGCGCTTCCGCTCCGTCGTGTTGAGCTACTTCTTTCGGGTCTGCCCTGAGAGGAGTAGGATGTGATACGTAGGACGTGATGCGTGAGGATATCCTCGGGCGCACGCTGCTCAAAATCACGTTTCACACATCACGACGGAATCTCAGTCTTTCGCTTCTGAACTCCTCCCTGCGGTATCTGACTCCGATTCCGAATGAGTGACATCCAAAAAGTTCTGATAGCCAACCGCGGCGAAATTGCGCTGCGGGTCATTCGCACCTGCCACGAAATGGGGTTGGACACGGTCGCCGTCTACTCGACGATGGACCGCGACGCCCTGCACGTCCGCTTTGCCAACGAGGCCGTGTGCATCGGTCCTCCGAAATCTGCCGAAAGCTACCTGCGCCCCGATCGCATCATTGCGGCCGCTGAGGTGACGGGGGCCGACGCCATCCATCCCGGCTACGGCTTCCTTTCGGAAAATGCGGAGTTCAGCCAAATCTGTGCAGACAACGACATCGAGTTCATCGGGCCGAAGCCGGAGACCATGCGGCTGATGAGTCAGAAGGACGTGGCAAAGAAAACGATGGCTGAGGCCGGCGTCCCCATCGTGGAAGGGTCTGACGGCACCGTCAGCGACATCGACGAGGCGCGCAGTCTAGCGTCCGACATTGGGTTTCCAGTGATGATTAAAGCGGCGTCGGGGGGCGGCGGTACCGGAATGCGCCTGGTGAGAGAAGAAGAAGAGTTCGACGACAAGTTCAACGGGGCCCGTTCGGAGGCCGATGCGGCCTTCGACGATCCCGAAGTCTACATCGAGAAGTTTGTCGAGAAACCCCGCCACATCGAGATTCAACTGCTGGGCGACGGGAAGGGCAACGTCATGCACTTCGGGGAGCGAGAGTGCTCCATCCAGCGCCGTCACCAAAAGCTCGTGGAGGAATCCCCGTCTCCGATCATGGACGAAGAGCTACGTCAAGAAATGGGGGAGGCCGCCGTTCGCGGTGCCGAGTCTGTGAACTATGAGGGGGCGGGCACGATCGAATTTCTGGTGGGGGCGGACCGCAACTTCTACTTTATGGAGATGAACACGCGGATCCAGGTGGAGCACCCGGTCACTGAAGAAGTGACGGACTGCGACCTGGTAGAGCACCAGATTCGCGTGTCGATGGGCGACACGATTGAGCGCACCTCGGCCGAGATGGAGGGACACGCCATTGAGTGTCGCATCAACGCCGAGAATCCATTCAAAAACTTCAGCCCAGCCCCTGGGCAGATTACGGCATTTCATCAGACGGGGGGGCACGGCGTGCGGATCGACACGGCGGCGTATGCCGACTATATGATTCCGCCCACCTACGACTCGATGATTGCCAAACTCATTACGTACGGCAAGACGCGCGATCAGGCCATCCGAAAGATGCGTCGGGCGCTCGACGAATTCATCATTGAGGGAGTAGACACGACGATCCCGTTCCATCAGCAGCTGATGGACGACGAGCGCTTTCAGAACGGGAACTTCGATACGCGCTTCCTGGACGACTTTGAGATGGAGCCGGTCCCCGAAGCAGCCTGAGGGGCGAAGCGTGATTCGTGAAGCGTAGTTCGGGGTGTGCCAGGAGGGAGAGCCCGCCTTGCGATTCACGCATCATCCCGTCTTCGCATGCTGGCATTCGCACGTGAGAAGGCCTTCCGTGTGGGAGAGATCTTTTGGGAGAGAGCCCTTTTGGATTTTTCGACTCAGCCCATATCTTCACCGTCACAGTTTCCACTCATTTAGCCTGCCCTGACGGATGGATACCCCCGACGACTGCTACTACACTGAGGATCACGAATGGCTCCGACTCGAGGACGGCACTGCCACCGTGGGCATCACGGACTTTGCCCAAAGCGAACTCGGCGACATCGTCTTTGTCGAAATTGAGCCGGAGGGCACCGAGCTTGGCCAAAACGAAGTGTTTGGGACCGTGGAGGCGGTAAAGACCGTATCCGAACTCTACATGCCGGTCAGCGGGGTCATCACGGCCTTCAACGACGAACTCGAAATGGCGCCGGAACTGGTGAACGACGCCCCCTACGGCGACGGGTGGATGGTGGAAATTGAGCTCACCGACCAAAGCGAACTGGACGACCTGATGGACGCCGAGGCCTATGCCGACTTTACCTAGACACTTTCGAATGTCGAGTTTCGAGTGTCGAATGCGTTGCTGACGAGCCCCAATTCGAAATTCGCCATTCGCAATTCGACACTGCCCGATGCACGAGAAAATAGTCATCCTGGACTTTGGCTCCCAGTACACGCAGCTCATCGCGCGGCGCGTGCGGGAGACTGGGGTCTACTCTGAAATCTATCCCTGCACGGTTCCGACGGCGGACGTTGCGGCGTTGAATCCGAAGGGCGTCATCCTCTCTGGGGGACCATGCTCTGTGTACGACGACGAGGCGCCGAAGCTCGACCCGGACCTGTTGGAGCTCCGTCGGGACGACGGCAGCCCGGTTCCGGTCTTGGGCATCTGCTACGGCCTTCAGGCGATGGCCCACCTGCTGGGTGGACACGTGCAACGGGCCGAGCGGCGCGAGTTCGGGCGGGCGCGCATCCAGGTAGAAGGGGACGGTGCGGCGTCTGACCTCTTCGCCGACGTGCCCGACGGCTCCACTGTCTGGATGAGCCACGGCGACCACCTTACGGAACTGCCGGACGGCTACGAGGTCATCGCACGCACCGACAACGCCCCGGTCGCTGCCGTCCACGACACGGAGGCCCCCCATTACGGCGTCCAGTTTCACCCCGAGGTGGTGCACACCGACTTTGGGCGGCAGATCCTGGAGAATTTTGCCTACGACATCTGTGGGTGCAGTGGCGACTGGTCGCCCGCCTCGTTTGTCGAAGAACAGGTCGCGGACATTCGAGAGCGAGTCGGTGACAAGCACGTGATTCTCGGCCTCTCGGGTGGGGTCGACTCGTCGGTGGCCGCGGCTCTGCTCCACAAAGCCCTGGGGGATCAGCTCCACTGCATCTTCGTGAACAACGGGGTGCTCCGCAAGGGGGAGTGGGATCAGGTACAGGACACCTTTCGGGGACACTTCCAGATGGACCTGCACACGCAGGACGCCACGGATCGCTTTCTGGAGCGGCTGGAGGGGGTCGTTGATCCGGAGGAAAAACGGGTGATCATTGGCAACACGTTCATCGAGGTCTTTGAAGAGCAGACCGACGAAATTGCTGAAGAGCTTGGCCATCGGCCCGAGTTTTTGGCCCAGGGGACGCTCTACCCCGACCTCATCGAAAGCGTGTCGTTCAAGGGGCCGTCCGAGACGATCAAGACCCATCACAACGTCGGGGGGCTTCCCGAAGAGCTCGACTTCAAATTAATTGAGCCCTTCCGAGAACTCTTCAAGGATGAGGTGCGAGAGATTGGGCGTCTCCTGGACGTGCCGGAGCCGATTGTGGGGCGGCACCCGTTCCCCGGTCCCGGCCTAGCGATTCGCATTCTAGGTCCGGTGACGCGCGAGCGACTGGCCCTTTTGCGGGAGGCCGACGCCATTTTCATTGAAGAGCTCCGGTCGAATGACCTCTACGATGAGGTGTGGCAGGCCTTTGCCGTGCTGCTGCCGGTGCAGAGCGTGGGCGTGATGGGAGACGAGCGTACCTACGAGAACGTCTGTGCCCTCCGCGCGGTGACGAGCGTGGACGGCATGACGGCGGACTGGGCGCACCTCCCCCATGACTTTCTCGGGCACGTGTCGAACCGGATCGTGAACGAGGTGCGTGGCATTAATCGGACCGTGTACGACGTGAGTTCGAAACCTCCGGCGACAATCGAGTGGGAGTAGGCAGGAGAAGGGAGGAGCGTGTGCTCGTGACTCGCTCATCACCACGTCCATCAGCAGAGAGGCGGTGGCTCAAGCCCGAACTGTCATGGTCGTTTGCGGGTCCCTGATGCAGTGGTCCCGAGCTGAGAGGAGCAGAACGGGACAGTCTCTCTCAATCTGTTCCAGCATTCAACTCACGCGTAGAAATCCGCGTGCGCACAAACGCACATCCGCAATCGTGTCTTCTGCTTTGAATCCTCTTTTCCGAATGTCGAGTCGAACATCTACCGCCATTTGCGTTGCACTGGTGGCGCTCTTCGTTGGCGTGTTTGCCGGTCCCTGTTCTGCGCAGGCGCAAGACTCCATCCCGCGCAATTCAGACGCCGAACTCATGTTTGAGCAGGGACTGGCCGCCTTCGAGCAAGGCAAGTACCAGCGGGCGGCCGAGCGTTTTCGTCTGGTAAATGACTACGCGCTGAACCGCAAAACGACGGCCGCCCTGGTAATGCAGGGCAAGGCACTGCTTCAGCTGGGGCGATTTCAGGAATCAATCGACGTACTTACCACCCTCCTCGACAGGTATCCACAGACATCGTATCAACAGGAGGCCGAGCGCGTACTCGACGTGGCGCGTACACAGCTCCAGAAGCAGGGCCAGCGCGTCGACACGCTTCGGATTGGCGTGGCTCTGCCCATGACGGACGAGGCCGTAAGCCTTACGCAGGCGATGTTTAACGGAATCCGCCTGGCCGTTGAAGAGCAAAACGGCTTGCAGCGACGCTATCTCCCGCCCCCCGGCCTTCAGGCCTCCGTAGACTCGTTTGGGATTGCCTCGACGTCCCGCGTGTACGGAGACAGCCTGGCGGAGGCAGAGGGTCGAACGACCGTTACCACGCAGACGGATACCGTTCGGGTGGACTCGCTGCAGGTAGTGACCGAACAACAGGGACGGCCCAGCAGGGTGGCGAAAATGCATTTCCGACAGGTGAAGACGGGGCCGGAGTCGGCCCGGGCGGCGGTCGATTCGCTCGTGCAGATGGACGACGTGGACGTAATTCTCGGGCCACTGTTCAGTGAAAAAGCCCGGGCGGCAGGGGCCGCTGCCGAGAACGCCCGGATTCCGCTGATTGCTCCTCTCGCTACCGCCGAGAGCGTGTCGGCAGGACAGGACTACGTCTTCCAGGCCAATCCCACGATTCCACTTCGGGGTCGGATCATGGCTCGCTTTGCGTCCGATGGCCTCCTTACCGAGAGCGTGTCGGTCATCTACGAGCGCGGAGAACGGTACAGCAAGCGGATGGCCGCGGCCTTCATGGACGAGGCCCAGCGGCAGGGACTCGAAACCCCGTTTTCGCTGGAGTTGAGCAATCCCCGCCAGTGGTCGCAGCTTCCCGAAGCTGTGGAGGCGGATTCGTCCATTAGCGACTCCCTCTTTGCGTCTACTGAGACCTTTTATCTGCCGATTTCCGGTCAGAACGCGACCGGAAAAATTCAGGATGCATTGACCGGCTTTGAACGTCTAAACACCACCGCTCGTCTTCTCGGAAATTCCAGCTGGCACAATCTCACCGTCGTCGAGAAGGCGAGTGCGTTCACGACCACCTACGCAACTGACTTCAACGTGCAGACCGGTCGACCCGAAGTGCAAGACTTTATCCGGCAATACCGCCTCCTCACAGGAGATACGCCCAGCACTCTCTCCGTTCGTGGCATGCGACTGGCGTACACGGGCTACGACATTGCTCGCTTTCTTTTGGAAACCACCAATTCCTCGTCGCCGCCCCCAAGTCCGAAGGAATTGCGTGAGGCTCCCACGTACGAAGGACTGGGGGTGCGCATCGACTTTGAAGGCAGCAACGTGAACCAGGCCATGTTCATCCAGCGGTACCGAAACAATCAGATTGAGCGGGTTCGGTAACGCCGCACCTGGGAGAGGGACGAGTTGGGCGAAGACTGCCTCCTCAATATTGCGAGCCCGACTTCTGGCGCGTCAGGATGTGCACTCGTAGACGGCAGGGGGAACCAAGTCTGGAGGCCAGAACGATTACCGCCGGTCCAGACGGTCTCAGAACGCAAGAGGCAAGTTCAGGCTGACGATGGAGTATGTTTCTTGGAAGGAGAATACCGGCGGAGGGCCGCCTCGTCGTACACGCCGTTCTGAGAGCGATCAGTCAGAACCGGGGGGCGTGCTGGTAGAAAGAATTGAATACATTCACAAGAGCAGGGCCGAAAGAGGAGGAACAGACCCCACCCCGTACCGTTTCGGCTCCGCGTCCTTCATTTGGGGCGTTCCCTCCAGTGGGGGTGGTCTAGCAACCTGTTGCGTATTGGCAGTTAGTCACCCACCGGAACGATTTATTCGGGCACACAAGCTTTATTGGCAAAAATTGTCCTCCAATTACCTGGGATGGGTGAATTGATTTTCCGGTTTTTGGTGAAAGTGTGAATCTGGCTCTATGCGCAACAGCCTGCTAGGATAGACCCCCCGGGTCTTTCACTGACTTCGCGGACTGAATTTACGTCTATGCGTTTCTCGGTTCTCTCGTCCGTATTGAGCATGGTTCTCGTCGTTGGGCTGGTCGGGTGCTCGGGCAGTCAAAACATCACCACCAGCGGCCCAGAGGACGCCTACAAGAAGGGCGTCACTGAGTATGAGGAGGAGGACTACGACAAGGCCATTCGCTACTTTCGGTCCGTTCTCAACTATGGACGCGGCAATCAATGGGCGCCGGATGCGCAGTTTAAGTTGGCGATGGCCCAACGGAAGAAACAAAAATACCTCGTAGCGGCGAACGAGTTTCAGCGGTTTACGCAGTTGTACCGTACCCACCAGATGGTGCCTCGGGCCGAATACGAGCGGGCCCGTGCTTATTATACCCGCTCGCCCGATTACCACCTGGATCAATCCGATTCTCGCCAGGCCATCGAGCTTTTCCAGCTCTTCCGCGACCGCTACCCGGACCATAAGCTCGCGCCGAAGGCTCAGGACAAGATTGAGGAGCTTCGGGCAAAGCTTGCCCACAAACAGTACGATGCGGCCAAGCTCTATGAGCGACGTAAAATGTGGCCCGCGGCGACGGTCACGTACGAGTCCCTCTTTGATCAGTATCCGGAAACCCCGTGGGCCGACGATGCGCTCCTCGGAGCGCTCCGTTCGTACGTCCGGTACGCCGACCGGAGTATTCGAGAAAAACAGGCGGAACGGTACCAGAAGGCTCTCGACCATTACGCTCGTCTACAACAGCTCTTCCCTGAGAGCCCGCTCCTGGAAAAGGCTGAGCCCCTCCGGGCGGAGGCCCGTCGCAAGCTGAAGAACGTGCGAGAGCGAGAACGAGAGAATCAGTCGCTTGCCCGTGAAGGGGCCTCGTCCGACCGTACAAACTAGTGAGAGGCACCCGTCGCTGAGAAGACGCGTCGCCGTTCGTACGAGTGTCCTCTGGCGGAAGCCACATCCACGTCATGGACATTGGTCTCTTTGGGGGCTCGTTTAATCCACCGCACGTTGCGCATCTGATCGTGGCGGAGATTGCCCAAGATCAGTTTGGGTTTGAGGAAGTGTGGTGGATTCCCAATGCAACCCCGCCCCACAAATCGCACGACGAGTTGGCCCCCGTCGATCATCGCCTTGCCATGACGCGTCGGGTCGTTGCGGACAACCCAACGTTCCGGGTCTCTACAATCGAGATTGAACGGGACGGTGTATCGTACACGGTCGAGACGGTGCGGGCGCTTCAAGAAGAACATCCCGACACGGACTTTGCGCTTCTTCTCGGGAGCGATAGCCTCGACCACTTTGGAGAGTGGCACCGGCCCGATGAGATCGCTGAGCGTGTGCCTCTGGTCGTCTACAAGCGTCCCGGTGTCATTGAGCAGGTGTCCGAGCCGCGCTTTGCTAATCGCGTTCGCTTCGTGTCGGCGCCCGTGATGGAAGTCTCCGGGACCGAAATTCGATCGCGTCGTCGAGCGGGCCGCTCCATTCGCTACCTCGTTCCCGAAACGGTCCGTTCCTACATCCAGGAACAGAATCTCTATCCGCCCTCCGGAATGAACCACGGGTGACGTTTGGTCCGCGTAACATCCGAAGAGGGGGCAGAACGAATCTTGGGACTGGCGACAGAGTTGGATGTGGGACGGACTCTCACTTGGTTTCTTTGGATCCAATCCGATACTGCGATGGCTGTTACTGAATCGACGATGATGGAACTGGGGCAGAGCGCTCCATCGTTTACCCTTCCGGCTGCAAATCCCGACGTGGACGACCGAGGCGGCACACAGCGGTCGCTTGACGACTACTCGGAGGCAAAAGCACTCGTTCTTGTGTTCACCTGCAACCACTGCCCCTACGCACAGCACGTGGAGGACGAGTTGATTGCTGTGGCGCGTGAGTATCAGGAGAAGGGCGTACAGTTTTTGGCCATCTGCTCGAACGATCCGGAGAACTACCCGGATGACAACTTTGAGAACATGGCTGCTCGGGCCGCAGCGAAGGACTACCCCTTTCCCTATCTTCAAGACGAAAGTCAAGAGGTGGCGAAGGCCTACGAAGCAGCCTGTACGCCCGACTTTTTCGTCTTCGACGAGGAGCGCACGCTCGCCTATCGGGGCCGCTTCGACGACACGCGGCCCGACCACGGAGAGGCGCACGGCGGCGATTTGCGGCAGGCCCTCGACGAGCTTCTGGAGAGCGGCACCGTGAGCATGGAACAGAAGCCGTCCATGGGCTGCAACATTAAGTGGAAGCCGGGAAACCAGCCGGCCCACGTCTAAGAGCCTGTATTCAAACAGAACTGGAAGGGCTGCAAATGGCTCTGCACGCCGCTTCCAGCGTTCCGCTGCATCGACGATGCTCCGCATCGCCTGTTTCGCGCGCCTTGGAGGCGACGCGCAGCGCTCATTTTCGCCAGCTTCCTTCGATTGAATACAGGCTCTAAGAAGCTGTTTCAATTTCAAACGCAGCGAATATGGCTGCGCATAACGACCGCAAAACGGTCATTCCAACTGTAGTAAGTAAACGCACAAGCGTCTAATTGGCATCCCTATCGACAACATCGAATACGGATGTGGAGACGTTCGTAAATTGAAACAGGTTCTAAGACTGTTGTCTGAACAATGACGGTGAAGACCGGCGGGCCCGCTCGATCCAAAGGAGGCTGGAATTCAGAGTCTCCCGGTCACCCTCATCATCTTGCCGTTTGTTCATATGTTTGACGCACGGGCCTTCCGGTCTTGGGGACACGTGCTTGCGGGGGCGTGCGTGGTGTCCGGGCTGTTCCTCGGAATCATGCTCATGGTCGAGGAAGTGGTGGGCGACGGGGCGCGGCTGACTCGGGCAGCGATTACAGTGGCCTCTGCAGCGTTCATGGGGTATCTCGGCACCGCATGGATTATTCGCCTTGACGGATCGGCGGAGGGGGAGCTGGGAGAAACGAGCGGATGGTAGAATCATGTGCGGCCAAAAGGCGTTGCAAATCCCTCGTTTCCCGCAGTGGACTCTTTTTTATATTCCCGTTTGGAAGCGCTTCCGGGTATCGAGTATTCACTGTCTTCTCTACATCAATCCTCAACTGCTTGCCATGGATGATGATGCCCTTGACACGACCACGCCCGAGGACGAACGCTCTGCCTTCGAGACGGCCCAGGACCAGCAGGAGGACGTAGACCCGCGGACCATCCCCCAGCGCCTGGAAGAGACGCCGCCCATCGGGGATGAGATTGAGTATCCGGACTACTCGGAGGACGATCACGAAACGTGGCAGATCCTCGTGGAGCGCCAGATGGAGCAATTGCCGGGCCGGGCCTGTGAGGCCTATATGCGGGGTCAAGACGTGTTGCAACTGGAGGCCGAGCGCATCCCGGGTCTCGCTGCTCTGAGCCGTCGCCTCAACGAGGCAACCGGTTGGACGGTCGCGAACGTACCGGGTCTCATTCACGAAAAGAACTTTTTCGAGTTACTGGCCGACCGCACGTTTCCCTCCACCAACTACGTTCGCGGACGCGACGAACTCGACTACACGCCCGCGCCGGATTGCTTCCACGACATCTTCGGTCACATGCCGATGCTTACGCAGCCGGACTTTGCTGACTTCTACCAGCTCTTTGGGCGGGCGGCCCTTAACGCAGAGGGAGCCGATCGGCCCCGTCTTGAGCGCTTTCACTGGTTCACAGTAGAATTTGGGCTGATCCGGGAGGAAGGAGAGAAGCGCATTTTTGGGGCCGGCATCGTCTCGTCGAACGAGGAAGTCACCCATGCCCTCTCCGATGAGGTGACACTTCATTCGTTCGATCCGGCGCACATTGTTGCGAAGGACGACTATGAGGTCTACAACCTGCAGGACGAGCTCTTCGTACTCGACTCGTTTGAGCAACTCGTGGACGGTTTTCGAGAGTGGACGAGGAGCCGCGGGCTGCTCTGATTGGACGGCGTTGCGGTACGGAAAACCTTGGCGGGACAAACGTTTATGACACGTCGCATACAACCACGTGAATTAGTCCGCCCGTGTCATGGAAACGGATACGAAGGATCGACTCTCTGCTCGAATTGAGGGACGTGTGCAAGGAGTTGGCTTTCGAAACTTCACCCAGATGCGCGCCCGCCAGCTCGGGGTCAGCGGCTGGGTGCGGAATGAGAAGGACGGTTCTGTTCAGTTGGAGGCCGAAGGGCCGCGCGCCGCGCTCGAAGAGCTTCTGGAGGCCGTCCACGAGGGGCCTCGGATGGCGCGAGTCGAAAGCATCGATGCCGACTGGGAAGATGCGACCGACGAGTTTGAGGTGTTTCGCATTCGGCGGTAGGGACCGTGCCCCCGGAGGTCCACCGCGTCCGTCAAGCATGATCTCAATTTCGTGCCCACACGACAAACCCTCCTCGACGAGGCAACGCAGCGGCTCGATCGGGCGGATTGGGACGCGCCCCGTCGTACGGCGGAGTGGCTCCTGATCGAGGTGGTCGGGGGCGACCGCGGGACGCTCTACGCCCGATCGCAACGGACCGTCGCTTCGGATCTCGTGCAGCAATTCCACGAGATGGTGGATCGCTGTGTGGAGGGTGAACCCCTCCAGCACGTGCTGGGCTACACGTCCTTTCGCGGGCTCCGGATTGATGTCTCCCCCGCCGTCATGATTCCGCGACCGGAGACGGAAGAGGTGGTTGAGGCGGCCCTGGATGCCATCACGGGGGTAGATGCTCCTCGCGTGCTCGACGTGGGGACCGGGAGCGGATGCATCGCTCTTGCCCTCAAGCACGAACGGCCCGATGCGGAGGTGACGGCGTGGGACGTGAGTGTCGACGCACTGGCCGTCGCGCGCGGCAACGCCCGTCGACTCGACCTGGACGTTGAGTTCCGTGAGGTTGATTTGTTCGCTGCCGAGTCGGCGGAGCAGGCTACACGACCGGTGGACCTTCTCATTTCCAATCCGCCGTACATTCCCGACGAGGAGGCGGAGTCGCTTCCTGCCGTCGTTCGCGAGTACGATCCTGCCGAGGCGCTCTTTTCCGGCGACGACCCCCTTCGGTTCTATCGCGAACTCGCGGCCCGTGTACCGGAGCTGTGTGTACCCGGAGCGGACATCGTGCTAGAGGCACACGCCGACTACGCAGAAGAGGCCGCAGCGCTGCTTCGGGAGGCGGGGCTTGCGGACGTTCGCGTCCACACCGATCTTAGCGGCCGTCCCCGCATCCTCATCGCTCACTATCGGGAGCCAAGCAATTGAGACCCCCGTAGAGTGAGTCCGGGTTGGGCGTCCGGCAAACCGGCTTCCTGTGAGGGGACTCCACGCGCTTGAGGTCCGCTGCTACTTGGCAATCTGCAGGCGCTGGCCGGGATGGATGCGACTTCCGTTCAGGTCGTTCCAGGCCCGGAGCTGGCGCACGGAAACCCCGAAGCGTTGCGCGATGCCGCCGAGCGTGTCACCAGGCTGGACCCGATACACCGATGAGACCTCATCGCTGGACTGCGAAGAGGAAGATCGGGCCGCAACCGTACTGGGGGAGGAAGAAGCAGAGGCGGAGGCCTCGGAGGTCTGGGTTTCGGTCGTCGTGTCGATGGGGTCGAGGGGGCGAACGGGCGTGGAGGTTCCGTACTGCACCCGCATGGGCTGGTTTTCCTCTGTTTGGGTGGCGAGGGCTCCTTCGTAATCGTGCACGGGCACGACCAGGCGCTGGCCCTGACGGATGAGCGTATTACTGAGTCCATTGAGGCGCTGGAGCGCGTCGGTGGATGTGCCGTACCGCTCGGCAATCTCGGAAAGCGTGTCGCCGGAACGGACTCGGTAGGTCGTGGCCGGCTGTTTGTGCTGATCGGGCAGTTCGGCGTAGTTCCATACGAAGCGGGGATACGTGCCGAGGGGAATGCGAAGGTGGTACCGATCCTTCGAGGGCGGAATGCGTCCGCGTCGGAGCTCGGGATTGAGGGATTCAAGGACGCTGCGCTCGGTTCCGGCCAGGTTCGCCAGCGTCCCGAGGGAGAGCATGCTGCCGTGGACGGCGACGTAGTCGTACGAGAAAGCCGGGGTGGACGGGGCCGGTTCAAAGCCGTACGCATTGGGGTTCTGCATCACGTGGGCCGCGGCGATGAACATGGGCACGTAGCCTCGAGTCTCGCGCGGGAGGTAGTCGTAGGCGTCCCAGTAGGACGGATCGGATTCGTCGGCGCGGCGAATGGCCCGGCGTACGCACCCGGCTCCGCAATTGAAGGCCGCCATCGCCAGGTGCCAGTCCTCAAACTCCTCGTAGAGATCCCGGAGGTGGCGCGCTGCGGCTCGCGTCGCCTTCTCTGGGTCTCGGCGTTCATCGACCCAGGTGTTGATGGAGAGGCCGTAGCGGCGGCCGGTCGACGGCATGAACTGCCACATGCCCACGGCTCCAGCCCAGCTTCGGGCGCTTGGGTTCAGTCCGCTCTCGGCCATCGCCAGGTAGCGGAGCTCCTGCGGGACGTTCTCTTCCGCGAGAATGTGATCGATCATCGGACCGTACACCTGCACGCGTCGGAGCCAGCGCTCAATGTGACCGTCCGGTTCGTCCTGCAGGTAGCGGATGGTTTCGTTCACCAGCCGATTGGAGGTCATCGGAATTTCCGTGCCCGTCACATCTGTATCTTCAACCGGTGGGGATTCCTCCAGAAGGGGATCGTCCAGGGCGTTGAGAGAGGCAAATAGTTGCGCCCGGACCGAAAAGATCTGTCCCCGGGCCATTTGCAGCGAGTCCGGGTCGTTGCCGTAGCCGTGATAGCGACGGTATTCTGTCGTCAGTCCACTGTAGAGCTTCCGCACAGCGTCGTTTTCAAGGGTGTTCGGGTGTTCCCGGAGGAAGGTGGCAAGCTCCGACATCGCCTGGTTCAGGAGCTGCGCTCGGCGCGTGCTGTCCTCCGTCGAGAGGATTTCGGCTTCGAGGGCGTAAAGGTGGGCCACCTCGGGCCGGAGGGTCGTAGTGTCGTCGGTCGTAACGACGACCGTGTCTTTTGGCACGTGCTTCGTTTCGGTGGGAAGCAGGGAAGAAGTGGTACCGCACCCGGAAAGAAAGGCCAGGAGAACGGTGGCACACAGACCGAGAGCGGGAGCGGTGTCGAGCGAGGAAGGCATAGAGGCGGTCATTCAGTCGAGGCAAGCGTTCGATTGGGTGGAGAACGTTCTTTGGGACCGGGGCGTGGAGTAGGAAAAGATGCTGCTACTCAGCCACGCTGAGTCTGCCGGGTGAAAATAACTCACACGGGTCAGAAATAGGTGCCAATGATGCCATAAGGTCCGATTGGTGGGGCTCTCTCTGTACAGCAAACGTGACGCCACCACTTAAAGATGAATATCGAATTTCCGACACATCGTCAATAGAAAGTCAACAGGTTTCGAAGACCACTCGTCAAATACCCTGCAAACGGATGATGGGAAGGAGGGAGACGGATTGGAGAACGAGGATGTTGTACGGGAAAGGGCACTCTAGTGCCCACATGTAGCCAGTGCGACGATTTGATTTGACAGGCCCCGTTCGAGCCGAGCAGGCGTTACGATGAGGAGGAAGACGCCGGAGACTGGTGGCCCGTCAGGCTCGCGGCCTCAATGAAGATGAACTGTACGTCCGGATGGGCCTCTCGAATCTTGTGTTCGAGTCGGTTGATGGTAGCGGTAATCTTCTCGGCGTCGAGGTCCGCGCGAAACTTCAGGTCCATGTTTAGTACCAGCGAGTTGGGCCCCATGTGCAGCGTCATCATCCGCAGCACGGACTCCACGCTACCATCGTCCCGGGCAATGCGGCGGATGCCGTCCTGCAGTTCGGGGTCGGCCGCCTCGCCGAGCAGGAGCTTCTTACTCTCCCACACCAGCAGTGAGGCCACCGCACAGAGGATGAGCCCGATGAGGATTGAGGCAATGCCGTCGATGATGGGCATGTGGAGGGCCTCCGTCAGATGTACGCCGACGAGGGCGACCACGAGGCCGGCCATGGCGGCGCTGTCCTCGAACAGCACGGTAAACGTGGTGGGGTCCTTGCTCGACCGGATGGCCTCAACGAGCCCCTCATCGCCTCGGGCCTTGTTAAATTCTTGCCAGGCCGTGCGGAAGGCAAAGCCCTCGAAGATGATAGCGGAGACGAGGACGATCGTGTTGAGGGTCAGGCCGCTAATCGTGACCCCGAAGACGGTGGCGCCGGTGGGCCCGCCGTGGCCCGGGTCGAGTGTGTGCAGAATGCCTTCGTAGAGCGAAATGCCGCCCCCGAGACCGAAGATGAGGACGGCAACAAGCAGCGTATAAAAGTAGAGCGATTTGCCGTAGCCGTATGGATGTTGATCGTCGGGCGGGCGCTTGCTGCGACGGATGCCGAGGAGGAGCAGGCCGCCGTTGCCGGTGTCGACGAGGGAGTGGATGCCCTCCGTGAGCATTGCCGAACTGCCGCTCACCGCGGCGCCGAGAAATTTCGTGACGGCAATCGCGAAGTTGCCGAGGATGGCGGCGTAGATCGCTCTTTTCGAAGAAGCCATGTCTGCGAGTGGGCGTGGGAGAGAGGAAGTGCGGGAGAAATAGAGCGGGAGAAATAGAGCGGGGGAGAGTACGACGCAGAGTCCTGAACCGCCGGCCGCTCGGACGTCACCCCGATTTATAAATAGCACTCCGGATCGGGTTTTCAACTCGGGTGGAGGATCAGTCGGCCTCAAACCCGACTTCCGAATGGCTTCCGTCGCAGAACGGCCTGCTGCCGGAGGCGCCGCAGCGACAGAGGGCGCCGCGGGAGCCCGAGATCTCCTTTTCGTCGTTCCCGATTATCGTGACCGGCCCCTCCACTACGAACGGTCCGTCCTCGGTGGCGCGAATGCGAAGCGGGCCGTTTTCGTCGGCGTCGTCGGGCGTGGAGAGATGGTCGACCGCGATGTGCCCGTCGTCCGAAAAGCCCTCGTCGTGGCTGCCGTCGCAGAGAGGTTTGTTCTCGGACCGGCCACAGCGGCAGAGGGCCATGCGCGTGTCCGTGAGCAGCGTCTTGCCGTCGCTGTCGAGGAGTTCGGCGTCGGCGTGGACGTAGAGGGGACCGTTTGGGGAAATGGAGATGCGGTTTGCGTCGGGCGTCGGCTCGGGGTCGTCGCCGTTGCGAGTGAGGTGGAGCGCACCGGTGGGGCAGTGCGGCACGACGGCTTCCACGGCGTCGGCATCGGCCTGGTCGGGCTCGATCCAGGGTCGACGCTCTGGGTCGAACACGTTGGGCAATCCCTTTACGCAGGCCTCGGCATGGATACAGCGCTCGCGGTCCCACGAGACGGTGACCTCGTCGCCTTCGTAGGTGTAGACGTTGGTGTCCATGAAGTATGTCGTCTGAAGGAGAAGGGAAGTGACGCCGATGGTACGGGAGGCAGACAGAGGCGTTCATCCGTGGGGCACGTTTCTCTCCTATCCCGAGCTTTCGGATTTTGCCGTTTGCCGGAGCGCTTCATTCGGATCGGTTAGGAGCGAGAAGCAGTGTCGTCATGGAGATAGCCCATCTGTACGAGTTGGTCTTGGATGGGCGCGTGTCCATCGAGCCGATAGCACTGTTTCTGCCACAGGACGTAGGCCTCTTCGGCGAGGGGGATGACGTTTTGATGGTAGTGGTCGGTGAGGAGGACGCCGGTGCCCCTGGCGGCGGCCTGCTCGATGTGCTGACCGATCACGTCGATTAGGATTGGCTCAACGCCTGTAAACGGCTCGTCCAGCAGTACATAGTCGCGATCCAGCCCGAGCACGAGTTCCACTCCCAACAGCCGTCGTTCGCCACCGGAGAGATTACAGACCTGCTGATCGGTACACGCTCGCACGGGATCGGATACGTCAGATTCAGAACGCCCGGCGCTCGCGAGAAGAGTCTTTACCGTCACGTCCGGCGGCAGCATCGACTCCTGGGGAAGGTACGCTATTTTCGAAAAGCGATCTTTCTTGGATTGCTTGTGGAAGCGGTCGCCATCGATGATGGTGAGGCCGCTGTTGGGCTGAATCTGTCCGCTCGCTACCTTGAGGAGGGTCGTCTTGCCACTTCCGTTGCGCCCGAAGAGCCCGCAGATTGTGCCGGCGGGGACCTTTAGGTAGACTCCTTTGAGAATGTCCAGTGCCGGGACGCGGTAGAACACGCCATCCAGAATAAGTGCGGGGTCGTCGTCCATGGGCACGGCCTTCATAGAAAGACGGCGAGTGCAACGGTGACGGGCTGTACCGCAAGGAAGAGGCCGCCGAGCAGCACGAACCGAGGGAGCCGCAGGTTGTCGTACAGGGGCCATACCTTTTTCTTTCGGAAGCGCCAGTACGTGTACCCCGCCGCTCCGGCGCTGCCCCAAAAGAGCGCGGTCGGGAGTATGCTTGAAAAGCTACTGCCGAACAGGAGGGGGAGTAACGCGAATACAGCGGTGAGGATCAGTGTGTTGGCAATGTATTTCCGGGCCAAGTACAGAATCACAGTCAAAGGAGACGGGTGGCAAGATCGAGTCGGGCCAACGTAGTTGATCCCACCGCTTTCAGGGAAGGGAGCCTCTTCAAACCCAGTAAAACGATCCGAACCAGAAGCACACCCCCAGGAATGTCGACATGAGACCGTTAGCCAGTTCCGGCACGGAGGTCAGCCAAAGGCCCTCTCTGCTTCTTGAGTCGCCTGTGATCCACTTTTTCAGCGAATCGTATCCAAAGTAGAGAAAAACAGTGCCGAGAACGTTCATGCAGAGAAAGACAACGGGGTATTCCACGACAGGTCACCTTCCGTTTGTGGAGGGAGGAGAGCTGTTCGGTACGTATCCTTCTACAAAAAGGCTTGGGCGAGGACAAGAATGAAAATGGAGAAGCAGCACTCAGGAAGATCCTTCCGCCTCCTGTCGGGCGAGATTCACTCTCTGGGCGTCCCTATGGAATCCCGTACGACCTCCAGGCCCTTCTGGAGGACCTCGTCTCGCCCATTCCGCATACCCTCGATCGTCCGTTCGGCTTCTATGTCGGGCTGGATGCCGATGAGGTGGTGCTGTGAGCCGTCGTGCTTTCGGACGCGCATGCCGGTCCAGTAGACCTGGTATCCGCCGGGGAGTTCGAGGGGATTGACATTCCCGTTCGTTCCAGCAGTCGGTTGGCCCACGATCATGCCGAGGTCATAGTGCTCGACGATGCCCATGATACTTTCCGCAAAGCTGATGGCACGAGCGTCGGTAAGAAACGCAATTTGGCTCGTAAGCTGCGGTTTCTTGGGCGGCAGGGTCCAGCGTCCATCGGTGTATCCGACAGCATCTTGTTGATCGGGGTAGATGATTTGGGGCACTTCGAAGTGGGCCGACCGAAGCGTGTCGGGCGAGAGGTGCCTGAGCAACTCCCGACTGCCTCCGACCGGATAGCCTCGCACGTCGAAGATCACAGACTCGACCTGAGCGAGGGTGTCTAAGAGGGGGCGGAGATCTTGGTTCTCGACGCGGGTGAGGTCGACGTATCGGACGTCGTTGGAAAGCGTGTCGATAGGGGCAGGGCGCGGCTCAAAGTGGAGCTGTTGCTGCCATTTCTGGTTCGTTCCGTCCGTAGCGCGCGGCACCTGGCATTCGATATCTCGGCCTTGACGGTGGAGTTCAAGCTGCGCGGTGCTTCCCGGGGGGCCTTCGCCGAGGTGCAAAAGAGCTTGGAGAGTTTTCCACTGCGGAGAACCTGAGAGGGCGCGCTTTGCACGCCGAAGAACAGCCTCTGCCGGGGTGTCGTTCAGGGCGGTGAGGACGTCACCGGGCCGTGCGCAGTTCTCGGATTCGTCGTAGGAGATCGTGTCGGCAACAATCACTCTCTCCTCGATTCGATCGAATCGAAGAGGCAGACCGGCCGTCAGACTATCGGAGGGGTGAGACACGTTGGCATGGCCATCCTTCATGGGAACCATCATGCGCCGGAGTGTGCGCAGAAACTGGCGGCTGGATGTGTCGGCTTCAGCGCGCTGCAGGCTGCGGGTCAGGGTCTGGTCCCAATTGGCGTCAACGACGTCCAAGTACGGATAGAAATGCTGAACGACGTTCCAAGTGATAATGACGTCGGCCAGGCGAAGGGCGGGATCCTTTGCTGAAAGGGAGGACAGCTCGATCGAGTCGAGCGTGCTCTGTTGGCGGTCTGGGGCGGGAGCACCGGCAGGCCGAAGCGTTTGCTCATCTCGGCTGTAAAGCGCGAGCGGAATCTGTGCCGACAGGCCGCGCCCGAGTGGCTTGTTGACGACCTTTCCCGGGGCAGGACGGCTCTCAAAAAGAGGGTCTGCCATGCGGGTGGTCGTCTCCGATTTGATTGTAAGTGATCGTCTCCCGTCATATACATCTTGCGCCTTTGTTTTGAATGTGTATCCTTCTCCTCCACTGTCCCATTCCGCAGGGGAGTCCTCCGCCTGCCCAGTTTCAAATCCCGCATTCTTGAGAGACACGTTCGTCCATTCGGTTCCGGCACTGTCCCGCACCTGGAGCTGGAAAGCGTCAAAGCGGGCCGTGCCGCTGCCAAGCAAAAAACCCCCAAGGACAATGTGCTTCGCGTCCTCTGCTACCGAGCCTGTGATCTGATACGTGTCCCAACTTGCCGTTGTGATGGGGCGGTCGCTCATGTTGTCGAAGAAGCCTCGCTTGTCATCTGCTCGGTCGACGCGGAGCCAGAGCTGGGCTCGACCTGCGCGTTCGCTCTCCTCTACCTTAACGGCGGCGCGAAGTCGCATCTGCTTTCCACGGTGCGGGGTTGCGTCTACTCTCCGAGTCACCGTTCCGAATCTGGAACGGTTGGAGGTCTTCGTTTTGCGGTGGAGACGGATGCTGCGGTACGGACCACGGTTGCCGAGTCCGAGGCCCTGATGCTGCCAGGCCACGAGGTTGAGGCCGGTCGTGTCTTGAGGCGTGAGTTGATCGGCAGGAGCGGGCGGTGGTTCGTCCGAGTTGTACAGCGCCATGGTCGGCGCGATGGGCGAGAACAGCGAATCCAGCCGAGTGCGTAGCTCTGTGCGCGTGGAGGCATCCTGAACGTGGCGCACACCGTGAATTGCAAGCCTCTCCCAGTCTGTATCGGCTGCTGCATCGCTGGGGTGGAAGTACCGCACGTAACCGTAGAGCTTCGCGAAGGCCCGGAGATTCTGAATCGACGGGTCGGATTCGTACGTCTTCCGATCGGTCGGGGCAGGCGATGCAGTTTGGGCCGGACACTCCGGCGTCCAACCGCCGAGCAGTGCGAGGAGCAATCCAAGGAGAAGTGCCATTTGGTTACAGGCGTTCACTCTGTCGACCATCTCGGAGGCAGACATGAGAGTGGGGAGGGTGTTACAGGAAGAGTTAAGGATGACAACACTGATTCATTGTCGAATAACGAGAGCTGATCTTCGAATGTCAACTAATTTCAGCATACTGATGAGTACGGCCCATCGGAGCTTCCAGGCATTGAGGTGCTCTGCGAGTAAAAAGGCCGCGGAAAGCGATAATCTCGAACGTCAGGGCCGATCCTTTTCGAATGAAGCGTGTTGATGGGTACGCCTTTCTGCTTCACGAAAATGGGCAGCTCAAGAATCGACTTCATGGGTATAGTGGGATTAACCCCCATACGCCCACCCCCACAAACCGAATCTCGGTTCGATGAGGGCGGCCATTGTCGGGCGGACTCCCTATTTGACCTCACCTGTAGACGCTCAACCTTGCACGTATGGACGTCACCGGCACCGATCCCCAGCACGTCCTCCAGTCCGTCTTCGGCTATGAGTCCTTTCGCTCATACCAGGAGCCCATCATTCGGCGGGTGGTGGACGGCGGCGACGCGGCGGTGGTGATGCCCACCGGCGGCGGAAAGTCGATCTGCTATCAGATTCCGGCACTCGTCCGACCGGGGTGCGGCGTCATCGTCTCGCCCCTCATCTCGCTCATGCAGGACCAGGTCGACGCCCTGCAGCAGCTCGGCGTGCGGGCGGCGGTACTCAATTCCAGCTTGACGAATGAGGATCGGCGCGCGGTGGAGGAGCAGCTCACGCACGGGCGCCTCGACCTTTGCTACGTGGCGCCGGAGCGCGCCAATCGCTCCCGGTTCAAGCAGATGCTGCGCAAGGCGAATCCCGCTGTTCTCGCAATTGACGAGGCGCACTGTATCTCGCAGTGGGGGCACGACTTCCGGCCCGAGTACATGGCTCTCGCGGATCTGCGGCAGGAGTTTTCGCAGGTGCCGTGCATCGGCGTGACCGCCACCGCCGACCCGCCGACCCAGCAGGTCATCCTCGACCGGCTGGAGATGACGGAAGACGATCTGTTCGTGGCGGGCTTCGACCGCCCCAACATCCGATACGTCGTGGAGCCAAAGCAGAAGAACCCGCGCCGCCAACTGCATGAGTTTATTCAGCGGGAGCATTCGGGGCAGAATGGCATCGTGTACTGCCTGAGCCGCAACGGCGTGGAGACGACCGCGGACTGGCTGAACGACCACGGCCACACCGCCGTCCCGTACCACGCGGGCCTGACCGACGACACACGCGAAGAGCATCAGCAGCGCTTCCTGCGGGAGGACGGTCTCATCGTCGTGGCCACCGTTGCCTTCGGCATGGGGATCGACAAGCCCGACGTTCGGTTCGTGGCACACCTCGACGTGCCCAAAACGCTGGAGGCCTACTATCAGGAAACCGGGCGGGCGGGGCGCGACGGACGGCCCGCCACTGCGTGGATGGCGTACCGCCGCGGCGACGTGGTGCGCATGCGTCAGCTCATCGACAATTCCACCGAAAACGAAGAGCACCTGTGGACGCAGCGGCACAAGCTGAATGCCCTGCACGGGTACTGCGAAGTCCCGGACTGTCGGCGCAAGGTGCTGCTCAACTACTTTGGCGAGGACATGGACGGGGAGACGTGTGGCAACTGCGACAACTGTCTGCAGCCGCCGGACACGTGGGACGGTACCGTGGCTGCGCAGAAGGTGCTGTCGTGTATTGCCCGCACCGGGCAGCGCTTCGGCAGCGGGCACGTGACAGACGTCCTTCTCGGGAAGGACACCGAAAAGATACGTCGCCACAACCACGACGACGTATCCACCCATGGCATTGGCGACGACCGCACGAAAGCGGAGTGGCGCGCCATCATCCGTCAGCTAGTGGCCAAGGGCATGGTCGAGGTGGACGTGATGGGATACGGGGCGCTCACGCTCACGGAGGCGTGTCGGCCCGTGCTGCGGGGAGAGGAGGAGGTAGGCTTTCGTGAAACTGAATCGTCCCGTTCGGCGTCTTCACCGTCCACGACCAAGCAACCAACGACTGATTCGGTGCCGGTAGAGGGTCCCGAGCGGGACCTTTTTGAGACGCTTCGGGAGCGGCGCCTGGCGCTTGCGCGAGAGCAGGACGTGCCACCGTACGTCATTTTCAACGACAAGACGCTCCGGGCAATGGTGGAGCACCGGCCGCAGACGGCCAGCGAGTTTCGGGCCCTCCACGGAGTTGGAGACGTGAAACTGGACCGATACGGTGATACGTTCCTCTCCATTCTACAAGATTTCGAGGATGAGGTGTAACGTGTGGCGTTTTCGCTGCGGCCGTTCTATGCAGTCTCTTTCAGCACTTCCCTGAATTCACCTCCCTGAATTTTTGTCTGCCATGACTCGTGTTTTGACTACCCTTGTACTTATACTCTCAACACTGGTCATCTCGGTGGGGCCGTTGCACGCACAACAGGTAGACACCGCCACTACGGATGCTGCGAACGTTGACGAGCGTCGGCCCCAAGGAAAAGGAAGTGGGACGGTCACGCTCACCGATTGGCCCTCGTCGTTAGGACAACTGTTGAACGAGATGGGGAAGGATGCCCCCTACCTGCTACCGAAAGTCGATTCCCTGGCGCTTGACTACCGGTACGCGGCTAATGACTCGACCTCGCAGTGGTCCTTCGTTCTGGGCTGGCGTCCGGGCAGCCAGGTGTTGTACAAGGGCGACGTGCTGTCCCGTCAATCGGGGCCGTCGAACGTCCGCATGGTAAACGTAGAGCTGCGTGCGCAGGTGCGAGCCGACGGCGAGCCCGTCGGCGACATGATCGTGGCGGTAGATAGCATGGCGCTGGCTCCGTTTCCGGGCATTTACTCCTTCGAAGTCACGGTTGGCCACAGCCGCGTCTTCCTGAACGTGCCGCCCGATGAAGCACAGCGGGTCCTGCAGCAGGGCGTCACGCTCGACAGTTTAGTCGTGGAGCGGATGGGGTTCGTGTCTGATTCCCCATCGAGCTCCAAGCGACGCCGGCCCGACGTGCAGGAGCGCCGTCCCGCTCCTCCCCCCGGCCCGAGCATTTACGAGCCGAGGACGCGCATCTTTATTGGATGGCGGGTGAGCCCGCGCCCATACTATGTGGGGGAGCACAACGGCAAGCGCATCGTGACCCCTCGGCGCGAGGCGGACGACGACGAGCGCACACGGACGGCCACGCGGCGGGGAGTGGAAGACGACGAGGAGACCGCGAAGGAGGACTCGAAAACGACGAAGGACGAGGAGGAGGAAGATGACACCAGTTTGCAGGTGCCGGCCCTCGGAGCGCTGGCGGCCGTGGGGCTCGTCGCGTACGCGGGGGGAACTGTGGGACTGTATGGGCGCGGGGATACGCCCCTCGGACTTGCTGCCGGCTACACGCATCCTCGCGGCGGGATACAATTCCACGCTGCCATCAACGGCGCTGTTTTGCGGGACGATCCCGGTCAGAAGCTAACCCTCAAAGCCCATGGCTTCTACGACGTGTTCTCGGCGCGCATGCAGCCTGCCGTGGGACTAGGGGTTCTGGTCGATCCCTCAACGGAGGGCGACGTGTTGCCGGCCGTCTCCCTCGGTCTTGCGGCGAATTTTGAGCGTGCCGTCCTCTTCGGGGGGATTGACGTGGTTGAAGGGACGCCTGAGATTGGAGTGGCGTATAATTTCCGGTATCGGCGAGACGAGAAGTAGAAGTCTCTAGGGCGATCCTCTGGGTTGGAATTGGGTCTCGCAGACCTGAGCTCTACCTTGACGCCGTGCTGTTTTTTTCACGCTCCATTGCACGAATGCTGACGGACTGGACTGCTCTTGCCGACACTGTTTTAGACGGAACTCCACTTACCCGCGACGAGGCCCTGCGTGTAGCCACAGCCCCCGACGACGAGCTGCTAGCTGTCTTGCACGCAGCTTTCCGAGTACGTCGCGCTCATCATGGGCGGGAGGTGCGAGTCCACGTGCTTCAAAATGCCAAGAGTGGTGTTTGCGCCGAGGACTGTGCTTTTTGCAGCCAGTCGCTCCACTTTGAAAGCGAGGTGTCACAATACGGCATGCAGAGTGTTGACGAGCTGGTGGCGGGTGCTGCGGAAGCTCACGAGATGGGCGCTGTCACCTTTTGCATCGTCACTGCTACACGTGGCCCCACGAATGACGAAGTGGAGACAGTCTGTGAGGCAACCCGGCAGATTAAGAACCGCTGGTCCATGGAGGTCTGTGCTTCCCTCGGATTGCTGAAGGAAGGCCAAGCCGAACGGCTGGCCGAGGCAGGAGTAGATCGCTACAACCACAATCTAGAAACCTCAGAGGAGCATTTTTCCAATGTCGTACAGACCCACGACTGGGCGGATCGCGTGACCACCGTACAACGAGCCAAGGCAGCGGGCATGGAGGCTTGTTGCGGTGGCATCGTCGGGATGCGGGAGGAAACGGAAGATCGAGTGGATCTGGCGATGGATTTGCGTGGTCTCGGCGTGGAGTCGGTGCCCATAAATCTGCTGAATCCGCGGCCTGGCACGCCGCTGGAGTCCGTGGATCCACTCTCGCCTTCAGAAGCACTGAAAACGTTGGCCCTCTTCCGGTTCGTGCATCCCAAGGCTGACGTGCGCATTGCGGGGGGCCGAGAAGAGATATTGCAGCAGATGCAGCCGCTGGCGTTGTATCCAGCCAATTCTTTATTTACGGACGGGTACCTGACAACTTCTGGACAAGAGAGGTCCGAAGATCACCGTATGATTCGGCAGGCAGGCTTCAGACCAGCGGTGGTAGGACAGGGAGCCGCAGAGTGTGCGAGAGAGAAGGAGTAACGATTGTGCCACTTGACTTTATCCGTCATTCAGAGAAAGAAGGCATAGCCCCCGATCAGATCATTGAATTGCCATCGCAGCCAATATGCTCGATCGCTTCAGTCACTTCAGGACGGAAAGTAAGAACCTGTTTCAATTTACGAACGTCTCCACATCCGTATTCGATGTTGTCGATAGGGATGCCAAGTGGACGCTTGTGCGTTTACTTACTACAGTTGGAATGACCGTTTTGCGGTCGTTATGCGCAGCCATATTCGCTGCGTTTGAAATTGAAACAGCTTCTAAGGAAGCGGGAAAACTTTGTAGGAGATCTTTAAAGTGATCTTCC
>JAHENZ010000027.1 GCA_018609755.1 Salinivenus sp.
TCGGCGTCGTTAGCTCTTGAAGAACCGAATCCGTCATCGCTTCCGGCGTGCCGTAGTAGGCCACCGCCGCGTCGAAGGCCGTCGGTCGGTCGGCCACGGAGCGGAAGGTTAAGCCGCCCCCGAAGCACCAGCCCATCACGGCCACACGGGGTGCTTCGTTCTCCGAGCGTAGATACTCGTGCGCTCCCCGTAGATTGGCCATCATTTGTTCCGGATTACTGGAGGCCTTCTTCATGAGGGCCTGCGCCTGCTGGGGCGTTTGTGCAGCAGAGTCGGCGTAGAGGTCTACCGCGAGCGCCCGGTAGCCCTCTCCGGCCAACCGGCGAGTGGCGGTGCGAATGTTGTCGTTGAGCCCCCACCACTCGTGAATCACGACAATGCCGGGCAGGCTGTTGCCCGACGGGTCCACACTGTGGGCCGAGAGCACCGAGTCGGGATTGGACGGGGCCGCAAGATAACCGGTCACGTCCGCTCCCCCAACCTGCGTGTACGATACCTCCTGCGCCTCCACCGGAATGGCAGGCTCCCGCGCCGCTTCCGTAGCCGTGGGGGTATCCCCCTCGTGCCCTTCGGCCATCTCCTCGGCGGCCGTCGAGTCGCTTCCCTCCTGCCCCCCGCACGCAGCCAACACAAAAACAGCGATCAGTCCGGCACAAAGTGCGCGAATCGACATGGCGAAATCGAAAGAAAAATGAATAGATCAGAGGATGCAACGTACAGGGCAGACGTCCCTTCTGCAATGATCTTTAGGCTGAACTTTTTGAGGGTACGAGGGTTCGGTCAGCATCGTGACATTTCTGCCACACTTCAGTCTCTCGTGAGTGCTTCTGAGCCCTTTTCCTACACGGCCGAGATGGGACGTAAGGCCCTCCATCTGCTTGCGCTCGTGATCCCGCTCGGCATGTGGAGCCTGGCCCCCCCCCTTGCACTGTACCTTCTGGGCGGAAGTACCCTGATCGCTATCGCCGCGGACATTTCGCGGGCGTACTCGTCGACGGTCAACGCCTGGATCCGAACGATTTTCGGTCCCCTCATGCGGGCGAAGGAGTTGCCAGAGGTGGGGACCCGCGTTACGTTCAATGGGGCGACCTGTGTGCTCGTCGGTGCGACCTTGCTCGCCCTCCTGTTTCCCTTCCGCGTGGCGGTCCCCGTCCTTACGATGACGATGCTCGCCGATGCTGCCGCCGCACTCGTGGGGCGCCGTCTCGGTCGACATTCGTGGGGCTCTTTATCCGCCACGGTAGAGGGCAGCACCGCCTTCGTGATCACGGGCTTCCTCGTGATGGCGGCGTTCCCGTCGCTCGCCCTCGGACCTGCCGCTGCGAGCGTCGTGGTGGCTGCCGCCACGGAAGCCGCGCCCCTTCCCGTCAACGACAATATCCGCGTCCCACTCGTTGCAGCCGCCGTGGTCGCGGGAGGCGAAGCCCTCGCCGCCGGGCTTCCCGCTTGAGTCTCTTCGCGTCGAACTCCCTCCTTTCCCCCTGGGTACAAGGCGATCGTCGACCTTTCCTCTTTGCTCTCCACTGCGTGGCCGTCATATGTCGAAGTCTGATACCTTTCCAGCCTCCGCTTTCCAGCGCCTGACCGGGCTCAAACCCTCCCCTCAGCCCTCCCTCATCCCCACCCGCTCCCCACTCGTGTTCATGCACGGGTTCGGAATCGGGGCCTCGTTCCGGCGACACGGACACCTGCACGACGAGGCCATGCACCTCCGCTCGCGGGGCGTGCGGGCCGTCGCCCCCAACGTGTCCCCGTACAACACCGTCCGCGCCCGCTGCAAGATGTGGGAAAACCGTCTCAACCGCATCCTCGAAGAAACGAAAAGTGACACGCTCTCGGTCATCGCTCACTCGATGGGCGGGCTCGACGCCCGGTACCTCATCAGCGAGAAGGGCTGGCACGACACCATCGAGGTGCTCGTGACCGTTGCCACCCCACACCGCGGCTCCTCGATTGCCACTCTCACCCTCGAACAGCCTGAGGCCGTGCGGGACTGGCTGGTCGACATGGCCGATTGGGTCGGCACCCACATCCTGGAGGACGGAACAGCAAACATCCGACAAGCTCTCCACGAACTGACGCCCGAATACGTCGAGAATACGTTCAATGAGGCCGTACCCAACCACCCGGACGTCCAGTACTGGTCCTACGGCTGCCAGGCGGGTGAAGGCACCGACATCCCCATCGACCCCATCTTCCGGTACCTCAACAAGTACCTCTATGAACGAGAAGGCGTAAATGATGGGATCGTCAGCGTGCGCAGTGCACGGTGGGGAGCCTACCACGGCACCATCAACGCCGACCACGCCCGGCAGGTCGGACTTCGCTCCAGCCTGGCCGCCGACTTCGACTCGAATGAGTTTTATGCTAGCATCGCGCAAAAACTCGCCGACGAAGGCTTTTAGCCTGACTTTTGAAGGGTAAAGCGACGACTCGCCTCTCCAAACGGTTCGACCTCAACGTTTTGATGTCCTCCGACAAGCGCTTCAAGATTTTCTCGGATCCGGTCCACGGATTCATCTCGGTGCCGAAGAATCTGATTCTGGACCTCATCCAAACGCCGGAAGTTCAGCGTCTGCGGCGAATCCGACAGCTTGGGGTTGGGCATCTCGTATTTCCCGGCGCCGAGCATACTCGCTTCAACCATGCTCTCGGCGCCATGGCCCTGATGCAGGACGCCCTTTCGAGTCTTGAGGAAAAGGGCACTCCCATCTCGCCCGAGGAGCAGACCTCCGCCCTTGCGGCGGCACTGCTGCACGACGTAGGCCACGGTGCGTTCTCGCACACATTGGAGCATCAGCTCATTTCGGAGTTCGAGCACGAGGACATGAGCCGTGTGCTGCTTCTGGAGCTAAATGAGCGGCTCGACGGGGCGCTCGACCGCACCCTTGCCATCTTCGACGATACTTACGAGCGCCCGTTCTTCCATCAACTGGTGTCGAGCCAGCTCGACATGGACCGGCTCGACTACCTTCGACGCGACTCCTTTTACACCGGCGTGGCCGAGGGCGAGGTGGGCGTCCAGCGCCTCATCAAGACGATGCGGGTGCACCCGCTTAACGGAGGGGAACACTCCGAGATTATGATCGAGGGAAAGGGCATCTATTCGGTCGAGAACTTCCTCATCTCCCGCCGGCTCATGTACTGGCAGGTCTACCTACACAAAACCGTGCTGGCGGGCGACGAGCTCTTGCGCGGCATTCTGCATCGCGTACAGGAGCATTTGGACCACGGGTCTTCTCCCGACTGGCTCCTGCGAGGGTCCCGATCCCTCCTGTTCTTTCTCAACAACGACGTGCACGCCGACCAAATTGGGGACCCGACGGTGCGAGACCACTACCTTCAGATCGACGACACGGACATCCTCTTCAGCCTGAAGCAGTGGATGCAGGGCGACGATCCGCTTTTGGCCGATCTCTGCCGTCGCTTCATCAATCGGGTCTTCTTCCGCGTCACTTTTCTTCCGCAGGAGCCGAATGCTCCACAGGTCGAGGACTGGCGCAAGCAGGTGGCCGATTGGCTGGTAGAACAGAATCTGACGGCGCGGACGGAGGCCTGGGATGCAGCCCGGCACTACCTTACGGTGGACGTCTCTCGCCATACCGCCTACGACAGCGACCGGGAGATGATCGGCATCCTGGACCGGGAGGAAAACGTGCGAGAACTCTCCGAAATGGCCGACACCGCCGCAATCTCCGAGCTCACGACGTTCGTGGTGAAACCGTACGTTTGCTACCCGAAACCCGTGGCGATTGACGTCGACGCCGTTCCCACCGGATAAGCACTTCTGAGAGGGGTTCCCCAATTGGAGCTCCACTGGTCCTCTTTTTCTACTCGCAACCCCTCATTCGCCCCTCCAGCAGGCTCCTCACCCGGAGGACTCACCAGAGCCAATCGGCAATCTTGAACGTAAAAATGGGAAGTCGTACCTCTCCTTTGGTCATTCGTCGTGTGCAGGGCACACTTCGTCGATTCCCCGGCATCTCCCCTCTCTCCCAAGCGTAGGGGCACGTGGTCGGTTTTCCAGGGCTGCAACCCATCTTCGAATGGCCCTGTCTACTCCGACGGCCCGGTGATCCCGTGAGAGCACTGGGTCCCAATATCATATTGCTCGTCGCCCCTGTAACCATAGCACGAGGCCATACGTGATGGAGTCCCCGGGGGGATGCATCCCGGCCATCCCGGCCTTCCGACCGCCCATGACTGCTTTTGAACAGTTCGAACGACAGGTCCACGACCATAAGAATCAGGTGTACGGCTTTGCCTGCTCCCTGCTCCGGGACGAGGTCACGGCCCAGGACGTCACCCAGGACGTGTTCATCAAGCTCTGGGAGCACCGGGAGGACGTAGATTATGATCGGGCGTTGCCTTGGCTGATGCGTGTGACCCGTAACGCCTGCATCGACCAGCTGCGGCGGCGGCAGACGCGCCAGAAGACGATGACCGTCGACACGGAGGGGCTCTCTCGTGCCGAGAGTGAACGGCCGTTGCCCGACACACGTACAGAAGTGTCCGACTTCGAGGACCACCTGAATGCAGCCCTCGACCAGATCAACGAGCCGTACCGCAGTGTGGTCGTCCTCCGCGAAATTCAGGAGTTGAAGTATCAGGAGATCGCCGACGCGCTCGACATGCCGTTAAACACTGTAAA
>JAHENZ010000028.1 GCA_018609755.1 Salinivenus sp.
CATCGAATTGAATACGCCCACTTGAATGCCGCTTCAACGGCCTGAATACCGCTCATTGATCGGCGCTCTACTCGACATGGAAAACTTGACGCACCACTAGTGCTCAGTCAAGCTGAGGCTGGAGCAGTACCACATGCAAATCTGTCGATGCTCCAAGCCCCCTCCTCCCACTCCTCTTTGAGCACATCCTACTGTCCAAATGTGACAGACTCGCTAGGTTCGCTGTCCCCCCTGAAGAAAGACGGGTGCCTGGGTGTTGAAGGATCGTATTCAATTTTCTCTACAACCGACGCAACACTCCAAGTATGTATCGCTTTTTGCAGCACCTGCTCTCCGCCGTTCTCATTCTTATGATCGCTGTGGCCTTGCCGGCACAGGCTCAAGATAAGAGCGAAACCACGTCCAAGAAGGCCGACATCGTGCAAACGGCGGAGAAGGCCGGAAGCTTCACCACTCTCGTCGCTGCGCTGAACGCCGGCGATCTGGTTGAGGCGCTAAAGGGCGACGGCCCCTTCACAGTCTTTGCCCCCACCGATGAGGCCTTTGCGGCTCTGCCAGAGGGCACCCTCGAGGACCTGCTGAAGCCGGAGAACAAATCTCAGCTCCAGGCCATCCTCAAGTATCACGTCGTTCAAGGCAAAGTAATGGCCAAAGACGTGACCAAGCTGTCGAACGCTGAAACGTTGGAAGGATCGATGATCGGAATCCAGACGACGGACGGCACAGTCATGCTCAGTGGCGACAACGAGGCGACGGTGACGAAAACCGACATCTCCGCCTCGAACGGAGTGATTCACGTCATCGACACGGTTCTCATGCCGCCGACGGAAATGCAAACGTCCGGCAACTAGGTTAGAGGGTCCATCCATCCCCGTCCGTTGCATTGCGCAGCGGACGGGTTTTTTTATGCTGGTTGCCGTTCTTCACGCTCCCGGTACACCCGCTCCACGATAATCATGTGCGGAAGCGTCATGACCGCAATTGCGATGAAAAGAAGAGCGATCATCTGATCCGTTGAGCCCCACGCCTGGATCGCCCAGTACCACAGGCCGAGACCCGCGAATGGCAGAATTGTGAAGATCGCGGCGTGCCAATAGAAGGCCGGGACCGTCGTGGGCTCCCCTCCTCGACGCTCGAAAAAGCGGAGCAATTCCAAGATGTGACCCAGGGAATGCCAGAGCCCAAAGTATACGGCGAACGCCACGAGCGGAGGCACGAATCCAAACAGTGCGCTAAGTACGGCCACATTGAGCGCCTCACGGCCCCGATCCAAAACGTCCACCTCCGCCCCCACCGACGCGATCCCTAGCGCCAAGCCGTGCTGAAGAACGAGCCCCGCACACACGGCTGTCGGGTGTGTGGAAACCAACGGCCACGCCGTAGGCTCTACCCCAGCAATCGCGTCAAAGATCGGATCCACCTGTGCCGGAAAGGCCGCAATGGGAAGACCTATGAGAAAAAGCCCTCGGGACAGATACAGAAGCCGTGCTCCTAGAGGGGGAAGATCCCAATACGCCAGATCGGCTTGCCCAAAGTGGTACATGGTCATTACCAGAAAGAACAGAAGCGACCACACCGGCAGCACGGCCCAAAATGCTGCATAGAACGCCATGAGCGCAAGATAGCCGCCGTAGAATTTAGCCTGATCCGTCAGGGTGAAGTCCAGATCGTACACTTCCGCCGCGACGAGGTGGTCGATGGCCCCGTGCGGCATGCCGGTAAGAATGACTGCAATCCCAAGAAGAGCAACCGCAGCCGAGGAAAGGACAACAATGTTCCAAAGTCCGGCCCCAATGGTTAAGAGGGTGAGACCGATGACAGCAGCGTAGATGCGCGGCGAACGAATGGTAACGACAGCGGACACGGCAGCGGAATCGATGATTGGGAGCGATAGTGCGCAGGGTCATCGGAGAAACCACCGCTCCGTAGATCCAGAGTGTTGGATATCTCTCCGAGGCTTTCTTTACGCAGGACGTTGGACGAATGATTTTACAGCCTCGTAGAAAACTCCGACTGGCCGCGTGCTCCGGCGAGGGACTCAGCAGTTGCTCTCCTCCGCTCAAAAATAAGAGATTCGTTGCATTCCCGTTATGGAGTCATTAAACTAAAAGACCAGTTCACCTGCCCTGCACATCCGTACACCAATACGCGGAACGTATTCCGCCCCCTAGTCGCCATGGAGTGGGACTCGTTTAAATCCGTATTTATCGCCATCGTCATTGCCGGAGCGCTCGTCGTCGGCGCGTTCTTCATTCAAGCCCAGCGGCCCGACGTGGCCACGCAGCAGCCGAGCCCGGAGATGGTTAAAGCCACGGGCAAGTGTGCCTCGTGCCATCGCCGCGAGACGGCTGCGATTGTTGAAGAGTACGAGCGGAGCGAGCACGCGAAAGAGGGGACTACCTGTCTCGACTGCCACCAGCCGCAGGACGGACAGGAATCGTTCGACCATAGGGGATTCACACTGGCGAAGTCCCTCACGTCCAAAAATTGCAGCCAGTGCCACGCCGAGCAAAATCGCCAGTTTCTTCGGAGTCGACACGCAGCGCCCGCCTGGGCCGCCGTTCAGGGATCGACCGACTTCTCCCGGGAGCAGATCGAGTTCGCGGAAAAATACCACGGGGGCGCCGTGGCCCGTCCGGCTAACAAACTCGCTCAGCTGGAGGGGCAGGCAGCGACAGAGGTGGGGTGCCAGGGCTGCCACAACATCGGCAAGCCGAACCCCGATGGTTCGATTGGCTCCTGCACGCAGTGCCACGGCCGCCACGAGGCCTCCGTGAAGCTCGCCCGGGAGCCGCGGACCTGCGGACAATGCCACATGGGGCCGGACCACGCCCAAATCGAGATCTTCGAAGAGTCGAAGCACGGGGTTCTGTTCGAAACGGACGGAGACGAGTACAACATGGACGCCGAACCGGAGGAACTGACGGTCAGCGACATGCCTTCGCCCACCTGCACCACCTGCCACATGAGCGGGCAGGAAGGCCTTTCGGTTACCCACAACGTAAGCGAACGGCTTTCTTGGTACCTGTTCGCCCCGGTGTCGGAGAAACGCCCCAGCTACGCCGAGAATCAGGCCGAAATGAAGCAGACCTGCAACAACTGCCACACGGCCCAGCACACCGACCGCTACTTCGAAGATGCCGAACGCGTGGTGCAGGCGACCAACGAGAAGGTGAACAACTACATGAGCATCGTCGACTCGCTGCGGGCGGAAGGCCACCTGACGCCCACGCCGTTCGACGAGTCGCTGGAGTTTGAAATCTTTGACTACTGGCACTACTACGGCCGCACAGCCAAACACGGCGCCTTCATGGGCGGCCCCGATTACGTGCAGTGGCACGGCAATTACGAACTGCTGTCCCGCTTCGTCCACTTGAAAGAGAAGGCCAAGGAGCTGCGTTCTCATGGATCCAGCGACTGAATCCACTACAGACACGGCCCGTTCAGCCTGGGCGGATCTGTACCTCAGCCGCCCGTTTTTGCTGGAGGTGTTTGTGCTTTCAAACCTCACTTTCCTGATCCTGGACGTCTATCTGGCCCATTCCTTCAACGACTTCGCGCACTGGGCCGAGTGGATTCCAGTGTACTTTTCCCTTGGCGGCACGGCAATACTCGCCCTCGCGGTGTGGCAGGAATACCGGCGCCGCGTTGATCAGTCTCGCTGGATGGGGCTCGCGGTGGGATGGGCCTCCATTCTGGTTGGACTAGCCGGCCTCGTGTGGCACCTGGAAGGCTGGTTCTTCGAATCCGTCACGCTCAAGAGCCTCGTCTACTCTGCTCCGTTTGTCGCCCCCCTTTCGTTCACGGGCCTCGGGTGCCTGCTCCTCCTCAACCGCATGGAAGACCCAGATGCTCCCGCGTGGGGACAGTGGGTCGTCTTTCTGGCGCTGGGCGGATTCGTCGGAAACTTTGCCCTCTCGCTCATCGACCACGCCCAAAACGCCTTCTTCTACTGGACCGAATGGATTCCGGTGGTGGTGAGCGCCCTCGGTGTAGGTATCCTCACCTCCATCGTCCTCCGTCGCCCGACCCGGCAGGTCCTGCTTGCCGGCTATGGAATTCTGCTCCTGAACGTGGTGACGGGACTGCTCGGCTTTGGCCTGCACGTGGCCCCGCTCTTTCAGGAGGGGGGCCTAGCAGGAGGCCTCTGGGATGACCTGCGCTTCGGTGCACCGGTTTTTGCTCCACTTCTGTTCGTCGACCTCGCCATGCTCGGCACCCTTGGCCTCTGGGACCTACACGCTAAGCTGATTGATGTCTCTCCCTGAACACGGCAATCGCATCTTGGCTGGACGACCAGTTGTGCCCTTCAAACAAAGCCCTGGGCGCCCCCACAAGTCCATACACACAGATGCACGGCAGAGGAGCCTCCACTGCTCAGGCAACGTCCAAACATACGATTGCCTTGTCTCCTTGAAGGAATCCCGCGTTCTGGAACGTGATGCGTGATACGTGATTGACAGTGAAGCCCCTTATCCTGTCCCATCACGCTTCACACCGCCACATGTCCACCCTGGTGTCCTCGATCGCCGACGGCTTGCGCCGGGCCGGGTTCGTCTTTCTGCTTGGCGCCGTCGCCGGACTGGCCGTCCACGCCACAGGGACCGGCGGACTTCAGTTCGAGACGTGGTCGCCCGTCGCCATCGGCAACAGCGTGTTGGTCGGGGTACTCTACGTGGCCATCATCGATGCAACAACTCGCATCATTCAGGTCGTGATGGAGGCGTTCGTGCCCGTGCAGTCGAAAGAGGACGTGACGATTCACGCCCTCGCACCCGCCTCCGCCACCCTGTTCATTTTCGTCGGACTTACGGCCGGCCTCAAGGCCCTTCTCGGAACCACGTTCTCGACCTCCTGGGCCCTCTTGCTTGGGACCGGGACGATCGCCTCCGTCATCGTTGGCGGCGTCGCCGGCGTTCAGGCGCTCCAGTCCTACTATCGCCGCGACCGCCAGGATCACGCGGAAGGATGGGAGGCTCGCATGCGCCGCCTCCGCACGCAAACGTGCCCCCCAGTCCTCTTCGATACGCTTGAGGCTGCACAGCCTCTCCTCGAACAAAATCCTGAGGCCGCCAAACCGCTTCTGAACACCTTGCAGTCCCTCCTGGAGTATCGGCACGAAGCTGGAGACGAGGAGACGGTCCCTCTGGCCCGAGAAATTGAAGCTGCGCTCTCGTACGTAGAACTCGTACAGGTGCAATACGGAGACGAGCTGGAAGTCGGCTTCGACGTGCCCGACTCTCTCCTCTCCGTGCCGGTGCCGCGCCTCTCGCTCCTTCCCCTTCTGGAGAATGCCGTCGAGCACGGTGTTCAACCCCTCGACGAGCCCTGCACGATCACCATTACGGGCCGCCACGACGACGCGCAGCTGTGCCTCGCGGTGCTCGATACCGGCCCGGGCTTCGACACCACCGATCCCGACACCGTACTCCGGCGCGGCTCCGGAATCGCCGACCTCTACGCCCGGCTCCGAGAACACTTCGGCAGCGAGGCAGAGCTCTCCCTCCTGCCACAAGGCGTGCTCTGGTGTGCCCCCATCCCGGAATCCTCGGAGGCCTCTGTGCCTGCCGACTCGGACCAGCGCCCCGCACCCTCTCCCCCATCCGATTAACGCCCCAACATGCCTGCCGACGCCTCCCCTCACGTCGTCCTCGGTGCCACCGGCGGCGCCGGTCGTGCCGTCGTCCGTGAGCTCCTGGACCGAAACCAGCCGGTCCGGGCCGTCAGCCGCAGTGGGGACGCGGACTTCCCGGACGCCGTAGAGGTCGTATCGGCGGACTGCACCGACGCTCTTGCCGCCCGGGACGCCTGCGCAGACGCGGCCGCGATCTACCATTGCATGAACGTCCCCTACGACCAGTGGACGGAGCTTCTCCCTGTCCTCACCGAAAACAGCATTGCTGCTGCCGCGCACGCCGACGCCCCCCTCATCGTCACGGACAACCTCTACATGTACGGGCCCACGGACGGGCCCATGACGGAGGACACCCCCCGGACGCCCAAGGGCCCGAAACAGGAGCTTCGGGTGGAAATGGAGGAGATGCTATTGAATGCACACGAGAACGGGCGTGCGAGGGTCGCGATTGGTCGCGCCTCCGACTTCTACGGCGCCCACGCAAACTCGTCCACCCGTGAACTCGTCTTTGAGGCCGCACTGGACGACTCGACGGCGGCGTGGCTCGGCTCGCTGGACGTGCCCCACACGCTGTCGTATCTCCCCGATTTTGCGTGGGGCCTCGTCACCTTGGGACTGAACGAGGAGGCGCTGGGGGAAATCTGGCACCTCCCCAGCAACGACCCAATCACGGGCCGCCACTTCATCGAGATGGTGTACCACCAGGCCGGACGCGACCCGTCGATGCGAACATACGGCTACTGGTCCCTCACCCTCGCCGGCCTCTTCGACACACAAATCTGGGAGGCCCGAGAGGTTCTCTACCAGTTCGAGGAGCCGTTTGTCATGGACACCAGCAAGTTTGAAGCCGCCTTCGGGCAAAGCGTGACTCCGTATGACACTGCGGTCCGCGAAACGCTCGACTGGCACCTAGCGCAGCGGGAATAACGCTTCGCGCGTCCCCTCCAAAGCATCTCGGCTCCCCCGAAGTCTCCTCTTGCAACCATGATTACCCTCTACCGCCGCCCCGACTCCGCCCCGGCCGACGAGATTCAGGCGGCCCTCGACGACATGGTGATCGCGTATGAAACCGAGGTCGTCTCCGACGCGAACGCCCTCTCTGATGATGTGCCAACCCTCCCCGCACTCCGAGACGAGGGAGAGGTCTTTACCGATTCGAAGGCTCTGGAGACGCATCTGGAGGAGTTGCGTGAACTGATGCACGACTGGGATCGGTTTCAATCGGACGCCTGCTACGTCGAGGAGGACGGATCGGTTTGCTGAAATGCCTCATCGGTTCTTCGTCTCGGGCGACTGATCCTTTCCCTCATTCTCTGGTAATAGTAATCAGTAGCGTACTCGAGTGTAACGGGCTGTCATGCTGCCTCTCTCCTCTCTCTTTTCCCGGTCGATCTGCAGGCAGCTACTCTCCCTGCTCTTAATTCTCGCTGTTGGCGTGCAGGGACTGCCGGTTCACACCTTCGTGCAACACATTCAATCGCCCCACACGCACCACGAGTGCTCGCACTCGAAGGGCTACTGTCCAACGAATCCGGACGGTCCCTGCCAGTGCGATCACAACTCAATTGACCCACCCGGAGAGCCGACGTTCCAACCTTGTAGTGACCACTCCTCCACGACGGCACTCATAGCCTCGTCTCCCAAGTGGCGTCCGCTCTCTACCGAGCAAATTCCGGTGCCGCACGCCCACCCGCTCGACTACTCCTCTACGCCCGTCACGCGTTCCTCTCAGCGCATGGGCGATGACGTCTTTCATCCTCCACGGGCCCAGGCCCACGTCCGGCCTGGTTCGACCCTGCAGGCCCTCTCTTTTGCCTGAGCACACTTCCCGCGTGCCCGTCCAGGGTCCGGGTGCGGGACTCATCTTTCCGTGGAGGACTCTCCTATGCAATCGTTTCGTCCCTTCTGTACCTTCGTTGTCCTTTTCCTTCTTTCAACCACCGGCACCGTTCCGGCCGTCGCCCAGTCCACCGGCACAATAGAGGGCCGCATCACCAACGCGGAGACGGGCCGCCCTTTGCCCAGCGTCAACGTACTCGTGAAAGGAGTCGATCAGAACACCCGGCGCGGGACGAGTACCGGCCCGCAGGGCCGCTTCACCGTCGACGGGCTCGATCCCGGCCCGTACACAATTCAGAGCCGATTCGTCGGCTACGCCCCGCTCTCGCGCGAGGTGCGCGTGGCTGCCGGTGAAACAACGCACCTCAACCTCACGCTCACGCCGCGAACCGTCGGCCTCGAAGCAGTGGAGGTGACCGCCCAGCGCCAGGCCCGCGAAGCCGCCGAGAAGATCCGGAAAGCCGGAATCCAGGAAGCCAGCCCGCGGGATGCCGGCGAGCTCATGCGTACGATTTCGGGGACCGACGCGGTGCGGCGCGGCCCCGTCGGCCTCGACCCTGTCGTGCGAGGACTGCGCGCAACACAGGTGGGCGTCTACGTCGACGGGATGCGTACCTTCCCGGCGGGCCCGGCCCGAATGGACTCGCCCCTGAGCCACACCGGCCCCTCCACCATGCAGAGCGTCGAAGTGGCCAAAGGGCCGTACGCGCTCACGTGGGGCGGGGGCCAGCTCAGCGCCATCCGCGTCGAAACGAACGACCTCTTCAGCGTCCCCCGCGGCAAGGGACTGAGCGGGCAGCTGAGGAGTGGCTACGACACCAACTTCAACTCGTATGACCTCACCGGCACGGCCCACGGACAGAGCGGCCCGCTGGCGTACCGGATCGACGGAGCCTACCGACAGGGCGATGACTACGTCGCCGGAAACGGAACGTCGGTCCCGGCGGATTTCTCGAATCGCGAGATGCGCGCAAAAGTCGGCTACGAACTCGGGGAAACCCAACGTCTGACCGCTGGCGGCGGCTACCAGCAGCAGGACGACGTCCGCTACCCGGGCCGACTGCTCAATGCCGACTTCTTCAAGAGCGGTCGTGCACGCCTCGGGTACGAGTACGCTTCGGGAGAGGGCCTCGTGCGCTCGATCGACGCGAACGCCTACGGCTACCAGACCCTCCACACGATGAACAATGAGGGCAAAGTCACCTATGCCTCCGAGAACTTCCCCGGTCCCCCACTGCGCGTCTCCGTCACCTCCGACATTACCACGTTCGGGGGGCGCCTTGCCGCGGAGTTGGTGCCTTCACCGGACCTGCGACTTACGGTCGGGGCCGACGGGTATCGGGCCTATCGCGACGCGGAACGGCCCTTTCGGGTCGTGATGAACGGGGAGCCGACGATCCCTCCCTTTTACGAGAGCGACCAAATCTGGCCGGGGATCACCCTCGCCGACGCGGGGGTTTTCGTCCAGGCCACGCACCTGATCGGGGCCGTCGAAGCCACCGGCACCGTGCGCGCCGACGCCGTCTGGGCCGGGGCCGACGAGACTCAGGTGACGGACGTGTACCTCGACATCGCCGCCCCGGGCGACCGGTCGCTCACTGTGGATGCACTCGACCAGCAGGAGCTGAATGCGAGTGGCGCGCTGATGCTCTCGGTTCCCCTCTCGGAGGCTTGGTCCCTCTCACTGGGCGGCGGCACGGCCGTGCGGACGGCCAGTGCGCTGGAGCGCTTTGCCGACCGCTTTCCCTCAAACAAGGCGCAGACGAGCGCCGAGTTCATCGGCAATCCGCGACTGGAGCCGGAGCGCTCCTGGCAGACGGACCTCGAACTGGAGGCGCGATACGACAATGTCGCCTTCAAGGTGAGTGGCTTCGCGCGCCGGATCTCCAACTACATCACGCTCGAGGACGCGGCGGACGTGGAGCCGATGCTGCCGCTCCCGATTTTTGCCGAGGGCCCATTCCGCTACGCCAACGGCTCGGCCTCCTTTTTCGGCGGCGAAACCTCTGCGTCGTTTGCCGTGCTACCGTCGCTAACCGCCCGCCTGAAGGGAAGTTATCTGTGGGGCAAAAATCTGGAGACCGATCAGCCGGCCCTCGGCATCTCTCCACTTCGGAGCGACCTGAGCCTCCGGTGGGAGCCCCCGCAGGGACGCTACTACGTCGAGAGTACGCTGAACGCCGCTGCCGAACAGGACCGCGTGGCAACCGTGCTGGGCGAGACGCCGACCGAGGGCTCCGTCACGGTGGACCTCACGGCCGGGGTGGAGTTGGGGCGCGGCGTGTCGCTTGACGGCGGCGTCACCAACCTCACGAACACTCACTACGTGAATCACCTCAACGCGAAGAATCCGTACGCCGGAACGCCCATTCCGGAGCCGGGCCGCGTGTTCACCCTGAACCTGACGGTGGAGTTCTAGTCGAGGCGTTCCGGTGCATTCAAGCGGGAATGCTGTTTCCAGACGGGGTAGATGTAGTCATGAGGGGGTGAGTCACGAGGGCTCTCTTTCGAAGGCCTCGTGGCTCGCCTTCTCATTTCTATTCCAGTATCGATACTCGCTGCCGAGCAAGTTAGTGTTGGAAGTATTCGGCTGTGCGGAGTCACCATGATCAGCCTGCTCGGGGTCTAAATCCAATCATTTAGACAACGTCTGACCATCTTCAAATTACGCTAGAGCATACTTGCAGGAGTCCGATATGCGACATCAAAGCACCGAACTGCGTCGACTGAGGATGGCTTAACACCGTTCAGTTTAGAGAGGAGTTGGGACTTACTTACGGTTTTCGGCTCATCGAATTTGCTACCCTTATACCACAGCACCGCATAGACACCAAAATCTGAGTCTAATTCTTGAACGTACGTTGGAAGCTGCTTAGTCAGACCATCTTCAATGCTTTGTGCGTGAGCATTCTTGAGTTCAAGAGCTAGCTCGAAACGGCTCCCCTGCTGATTGACTCCAGTCAGCCAGAAGTCAAGATCTCCAGAGCGGCACTGCTTTTGTTGATCTAGGCTAATATTCTTGAGTTGGAGGACTGATCGCAGGTATCCTGCCAGCGCGTGTCCAGCTTGGGGTTCGGATTTGGGCTGATCTCCGTTCCAGAAAGCCGTCGGCCTTATCGTTTCGAGCGTATTTCGGATGTGGTCTATGACTCGAAGAACTGTTCGTAGAAAATCTTTTGCGTCGCTGTAAGTGGATCGTAGCGCCCGGACTCTTGTGTCTTCCGTGGGTTGAGTTGGACCCAGATTATCACGAACGGCTCGCACAATACTTTCGGGTGGGAACCTATCTTCGAAGGTTGTACTCTTGACGATCCCTTTCAATTCGCCGTGGTCGCGAGGGTCCAACTTGTAAAAGGGATGTTCAGGATTAATAATAACCTCCTGG
>JAHENZ010000029.1 GCA_018609755.1 Salinivenus sp.
AACCGCCGGAGCGCCCGCAGTCGATCACGCTCGGCCTCGGAATCCGTCTCGGGCGTACCCTGCATCGGAGGAGACACGACCAGAGGAAGGGATGTGGGAAAATAGGTGGTGGGGACGTAACGCTACAACCCGGGAGGGCCTCCAGATCCATCCGAAGGCACGAATTCGCTCCTCGAAAAGTGTTTTTCGTTTTTAGGAGATTATATGACTGCCACTATAAAATCAAAACAAGCCAACATTTCTTCAGCATACCCTTTTCCTGAAATGGAGTTTTCCTCTAAAGCTCCGCGCACGTGCAGCTTCGCAAATCCATCTTGTGTTCAGAGGCCCCAAGCCTCCAGCGACCCCGAATTTAGAGACTGTTTTGATTTCACACGTTGGCGTTAGGAGTCTCACGTGACGACTGCAACCTGGTCGATTCCAGCCGTTCTTCGCTCTAACATTCCTCGCGAGTCTCCTGGGCAAAACGGAACGGCATCCTTAATGAAGACGACCAAAAAACCAAAACAGTCTCTTAGTTCGAGGATGCAGACTCGCTCGGCGGCTGGAGGTCAAAGTTGAGGGAGCGCGTGACAGAGGCCTCCGTTATTTCATCTGTTACGCGGACCGTAACCCGCACGTCCTGCACCTCGTCGCGCTTAATACGAGACAAATCGAGCAAGATGCGCTCATCGGTGCGGCGCTCGGTTCCCTGCATCGTCATTTCGGTTGTCGTCCGCTGCGTATCCTGCCCCCGGAAGAGGCGGCTCCAGCCCCGTTGGGTCTTGCCCTCCACCTCGTAGGAGATGGTGTAACGGGTTCGGTCCTCCTCTCCAAAGGAGAGATGATACACCTCAAAGGAAAGCAAGAGAGGAGTATCGGGCGTGATGATCCGGAACGGATAGGGGTAAGCGTACACCTCAGGCTGGGCAAGCATCTCCGCCGTCGTGTCCGGAAGCGAGAGCACCTTCAGATCGCTCATTTCAGGCCCGGGTCCGGAGGCGCGAAGGGGAGACAGCGAGTCGGACTGGACCGTGGTGAACCGACGCTTCGGCCCCAGTCCGGCGATTGCGCCACTTTCTTCCTGCCAGAGCCGGTGCTGGGTCCACTGCAAGGAGAGGTGGTGAACCGACGAGATGCCGTTGAACACAATGGGATCCGGTATCAGCACCTGCCGGACGGTGTCGGGCCGGCTCGCCAGTTCGTGACGCCGGTTCACCTGCTGCACTTGCGTCCGATCCTTGTTGTGCTGAATCGCAGAGAACCGGATCATCGATGGGGCCGGGTCTTCACTCTCCTCGTCCGGCTGCAGGCGAGCCGCCGACGTGAGGAGTCCCCAGTAGACCTCTGTCCGCGTCGTACCGTCCTCGTCGAGGAACCGCGCCGTCCGGAGAGCCACCGGCAGCTCCGGGACGTTGTCGTACAGCGCCGTGTATTGGGGCGGCATCTCCTTCTCGCGACGCTTCTCCGCGTACTCATCTTCCCGTTCGGCCCGCGAGACCATCCGGGTCACAAATTGGGTGGGTGGGCCGATCCCAAATACGGAATTTGTGGTGACTGTTCGCGTCATGCCTGCCCCCGCCCCCACGGTCACCTGCTGCTCGCCACCCCCTCCGGAATCCCGCCCCATCATTTTGTCCATTTTGGCCTCCGTCGCCTTCATCTCCTGATAGCTCGCATAATCGGCAATCTCGCTGTATCGCCCACTGAAGCTGATGTGATAGAGCGCGAGTTCGCGGTAAATCGCCCGCATGGCCATCAGCGACGAGTATGCAATGTTTAGGCCCCGCTCGTTATTTCCGCGAGACATTGTTAGTGTGTTCGGCATCAGGTCGTTGACCTTTGCCTCGCGGAAACAGTCCGTCGTGTCCTCTTCCGCAAAGAGATAGTACCCAAAGTCCGACAGCCCGGGATACAGCCAGATCTCACTTTCCGGAAACGAGGAAGGGGGGATTGGCACCCCGAAGCGAAAGACCTCTTTGAAAAATTCGCCGTCCTTGTACCCCAGGTCGCGCCGCTTATACGGAGCCCCAAACCGAAGATAAACGCTCCCCCGTGCGTCAAAACCGCTTGCCTGGGCCCGGCAGGCAAAAGATTGACGGGCATGAACGAGGCGCGTGAGATGCTCCTCCAGCCGTTCATTCTCTGGGGTGTCCGGATAGGGATCGAGCCCGTGCCACCACGCCTGAAGGCTATCCCCCGCCCCGACCCGGAACGCCCACGTCGACGGCTCCTTTTCTCGCTCTCCGTCGATGACCTGCCGAAACACGTCGTCCGTCATCAGCGGAGCAATCTGGGCCAACCGCCGCCGAAAAAGTTCCTGCACGGCCGTCGACGTGTCTCGCTCAACACGACCCAGTAGCTCAGTGTACGCCTCAACGGCCTGAAGCCGCTGGCTGCGCAGCTGCCCCCGGGTCATAGTACGCAGGTATGCATCCGCGAGCCGGGTGTCGAATTGGTCATTCTTCTGAAGACGCTGCATGCCCCGACGCCACGCCTTGCGCGCCTTGGTGGAGTCCCCGGTCTGGGCATACGCTTCCCCTGCCCAATATGCGACCGCTCCGTGCTTCGATAGGACGAGCGACGGACGGGCGGCAAACGCCTCGCTCAGAAACGACCGGGCCTCTTCAGCCTGCCCCTTCTGAAGCAGTTGAATTCCCCCTCTTGCCTGTGCCGCCGGAGACAGGGGCTGGAGACGAGCCGACTGCCATTGCGCCTGGGCCGTCTTCGTAATGCTACTCCCCAACAGGATCATCCCCAAAAGCACGCCCGCAAAGAGTCCCCAGGCCGCTCGTCGTGCCATAGTGCGGAGAGAATGGTTCAGCGAAGGCCCCCTGCGTGTACGGTTCATCGTTTCCCTCTACGGCTGGTTCGGAGCACACGAGGCCCGGCTCAACAAACGACATGAAGGCACCGGGTACTAAAGATGTTCACCCGTCCTTGATGTTTCCGATCTGACCATTTTCTCAGAGGGTACGTTACTCCTGCGTAGCGTTGCTCCACGATTCCCCGCTTCGTCCTCGTCACTGCACGACGGGACCGGTGCATCCTCTCGCTCCAGAGGATGCCTCTTCGTCTTCCGACTGTCGTCTCCACGTCCCTCATGAGCCAAAAAACCCCCATTGAGCGATGGTCTCTCGTCAACGCGATCGGCGTGCTGGGAGCGACCATCTGTGCGCTCTGGCTCGAACGTACTGCCCCTGTGCTCATCGCAGGCGTTAGCCTGATTGGGCTTCTGGTGTTCATCGCTCGGGATCGATGGACTCCACAGGGCGACTTTGGCGCCGCCAATGCAGTGACGGCCCTGCGGGTGGGACTTTTGTGTGGTCTTCCGCCCGCTGCCTCCACCGGATCGTTTGTGCTCATCGGGCTGAGCGTCGTCATTCTCGCCACGGACGGCCTCGACGGATGGCTCGCTCGACGGACAGGACGTTCGTCTGTGTTCGGATCCTTTTTCGACAAGGAAACGGACGCCCTATTTCTCCTGATTCTGTGCAGCCTCTCGGCGTTTCAAGGACGGCTGCCGACGTGGATTCTGGGAGCCGGCCTCCTCCGCTACGGCTTCGTCCTTCTCCTTTTTCTCCCGATCGCCACGGAGTCTACCGAAGAGCGGTCCAATCTCGCTCGATACGTTTACGGTGGCGTGGTTGCGGCTCTCCTGTTTTCCTTTCTCCCCTATCCCAGGTTCGCCTATCCGCTGGCCGTGCTCGCAACCGCGGCGCTCGTCCTCTCATTCGGACGCTCGCTCTGGACTGTCCTTTTCCCTCAACCCTCGTAGCCTCTCTTCCCTCCCGAAGTCGGCGGGCCCCACGTCCTCGTCCCGCTTGGCATTTCCCCTCGACGGATTTCGGAATCGGCCGAGGGAGCCCCCCGATCCTCCACAATTTTCGACCGGGGGGCACAAAGCATTCCAGTCGAGCGTCCCCTCTACACCAGCAGCGCAAGTCGACGGGCGGGCCGTGTGACCGCCACGTAGAGAAGGGCCTGCCGCTCCTCTCCCCGGCACGCCTGCAGGTCGCGATGATCCACAAAGACGGTGTCGAACGTGGAGCCCTGTGCCTTGTGGACCGTGGAGGCGTACGCGTAGTCGACCCGGGCAAACCGTTCGCGGAGCTCGTAGTACCGCTCCCACTTCGATCCGTCCTCCTTCGCCGTTTCTCGACGGCGCTCCAGCCGGTCTTCGTACCGCTCAAATTCATCCTCGTGAAGCACGTAGGCGGTACGCGTGAGCCCGCGCCCAGGAGTTCGCACCTTCAATTTCCACGTCTTCCACTCGCTCTGGTCGTCGGCCTCGAAGGTATCGACCGTCGCCGTTTTTACGCGAACCTCCTCGCTGTTCGTGAGGCGAGCGACTCCGTCGTGATACCACGTCTCGGTGGCCACCAGCCACTCGCCCTCCACGAACCGGTCGGCGTCGGTCCCGTAGCGGGCCGCCCGAATCTCGCGGTTGTAGCGACGAACGGTCTTGTTTCGGTAGGCCAGAAGCCGAGCATGCGTGGCGTCCTCGGCAAAGGCGTCGGTGTTAAAGGCGCGGAGGACACTGTCGAGAAACTCCTGGCGGTTGTGCGTAATGGCAACCCCCTTGCCGTCCTCGAACGTGCTCCCAAACCGACCGTTGTCCCCCGTTCGAACCTGGGTCGCAAGCTCCAGAATGGGATTGTCGGTCGCCTGACGATGAATCGTTTCCAGCGTGGGGCCGGGCACGTCGAGGGCGGGGGACGGATCTTCGTTGACTGGGGGAAGTTGGGCGGGATCGCCAACAAAAAGCCACTGCAGCCAGAAGGGCGAGTCCTCAATGTGTGCCCATTCCTCTCGCCCAATCATCGAGGCCTCGTCTACGATCACGACCCCGGCGGCATAGTCTTGTGTCTCCTCGGCCACCAGTTCGTACTCGCCGTCCTCCGTAGGCTGGAGGCGAAGTCCAAGGAAGGAGTGAAGCGTCTGCATTTGCACGGGTGCTTCACCAAGCTCCTCACTCAGCACCTGCACAGCTTTGTGGGTGGGGGCACACACCGTCACCGTGCAATCCTCTTCCACCAACTGCTCGACGAGACGGCTGACGAGGTAGGTCTTTCCCGTCCCGGCGTATCCCCGGAGGCCGGTATACCGCTCGCCTCGGGCAAGCCGGTCGTACACTTCGTCGTAGGCGGCCTGTTGGTCGTCGGTGAGCGGAGCGTCGGTAAACGTCGCCATGAGTTGGGAACGAGCGCCGGGTACAGAACGGGACAGAAGGTATTCGAGACAGAGGGAAATGATTCGGTCGGGCCGGCGGTTGCACCACTTTTCGTCCCTACGGATCCGACCGCGACGCGTCCGATGAGGCCTGCTGCCGGGACAACCGCTCCAGGTGCCGTCGAAACTGACGCATAACCAGCAGATGCACGAGGGCCTGGGTGCTATTGTACAGCGGCCAGGGCAGGCGCGGCGAAAAGTCGTGTACGGCGGCCAGCACAGCCTCCCCGCCGAGTACCTGCCGAAATTCGAGTCGGCCCGACTGTTCTCTGGTATTGTCCACGAGCAGTCCATCGGTGACAAAAAAGAGCTGCCGTCCTTTCGGGCTACGATCAGCGGCAAAGCGAAGCTCGAGCAGCGTGTGCCCGGTGGGTCGCAGCTGAAACCGGGCCACGCGGCCATAGGACACACGCACGCGGAGAAGCGGCCAGCCGAGGCGGGGGAGCCAGCGCAGGTACTCATTCGCAGTGTCACGGGCCGTAAAATTCGGGGGGCTCGGCATGCGTTGAACCGATCGGGCCACGCTCTGCGCTCGTATCACCTCGTCCTCCTGCGGCCGCAGCTCGTCGCGGGGATTGGGCAGAGGGTGACCCTGCTCGTCCACCGAGGCTTCGATCGCGGCCTCGAACGAGAGGGCCTCCTCTTGCAGCCATCTCTGCATCTCATTGGATTGGACCCGGGTCTGGTACCGCAGGCTGTCGACGATGGGACTGACGAGCGCCCACGGCGCCCCCCCGAACACCCGTATCCAGAGCTTCGACAAGCGCGGAGACTCGATGGGCACGGTCGTCGTGCGCCGGTTCAGTCCCAGCACGCGGGCCGTTCGGAGCAGCATGTCGCGGTAGCTCATCACGTCGGGACCGCCCACGTCGTAGACTGCACCGTAGGTCGACCCGTTCCCGAGGGCCCGGCGGAGGCCGCGCACCACGTCCCGCAGCGCAATGGGTTGCGTGACGGCCCGGGTCCAGGACGGAAGAATCATCACCGGCAGTCGTCGGACCAGGTTGAGCAGCAGACGCAGCCACGTCCCGCCCGGTCCTACGACCAGGCCGGCGCGGAGCGTCGTAAGCGGTACGGACGCGGAGCTGAGGGCCTGCTCTACCTCCAGGCGCCGCTGGAGGTGTCGGGGCAAGTCGGATGCCCCCTTGGGCACGAGGGCCCCAAGGTAGAGGATCTGCTCGACCCCCCGCGCCTCCGCCGCCCGGGCAAAGTTGTCCGCCTGGAGCAAATCGAGATCGGCCACCGTCCCTTGCGTCAGCCGAGCGGATGGCAGCATCGAATGGACGAGATAGACGGCATAATCGGCCCCCTCCAGTCCTTCCCACACGGCGTACGGGTCGAAAAGGTCACAGTGTCGCCACGTCTCTCCTGTGACCCCTGCGTCGTTTACCTGTGCCCGCACAGGCGATCGCGTGAGCCCAATCACCTCATACTCGTCTGCGAGTGCCCGACGCAGCGCCGTTCCAATGAAGCCGGTGGCGCCCGCGATGGCCACCGTTGGCCGATCACCCATACCGAGTCGTCCCCGCGTCATCAGTGATGAGGAAACGTCCGTGCAACCCCCAACTCCTGAACGACGCGGCATTTCCGAGGCCGGGGACGTTCATTACGAGTCAGTAGACTTCTCGGTGGTTCGAACGGCAGAACTGCTTCGCAACGCCGCGTCAGGAAGAACCAGTCGGGAAAAAGAAAAGGGCCCGCTCAGTGAGCGGACCCACACAACAAAGCCGAAAAGGCGGAGAGGGGGGGATTCGAACCCCCGAAACGGCTATAAACCGTTTACTCCCTTAGCAGGGGAGCGCCTTCGACCACTCGGCCACCTCTCCGTTTATCGTTGGTCTGGTATGCCGTCGCGCCGCCAATGTTGCAACGCTCTTCTCTCCCCCGCCTACGTGTCCACACGCTGAATCCCTTTCCGAGGGCGAGGAAAAACTATTCGGAGTCTTCGAGCGCCTCGGCCCCAGTGGTAATGTCGAGGATCTCCATCGTGATCGCACTCTGGCGAGCCCGATTAAATTCGAGGGTGAGATCGTCAATCAGTTCCTTGGCATTTTCTGTCGCGTTGTCCATCGCAACCATGCGAGCCCCCTGCTCGGCGGCGTTGGATTCGAGAAGGGCTCGCCACACCTGATAGTAGAGGAAACGGGGCACGAGTTCGTCGAGCAACCCGCGGGCATTGGGCTCGAAGAGGTAGTCGACGGCCTGTCCGTTTTCGGGAAGATCGAAAAGGTTCGCCTCTTCCTTCATCACCGGCGTCTCGAACCGTTCTTCCGGGATGGGGAGCAGAGGCTCTACGATCCGATTCTGGACAATCGTGTTTTTGAACTCGTTATAAACGAGCTTCACCTCTCCCCAGATGCCGCGCTCGAAGCCCTCCACGGCATCCTGCACAATTTGCTTGGCAGTGTTGAAGTTGAGCCCGTCGAAAATGCCCTTGTAATCGCCCACGAGGCGGTAATCGCGCTTCCGAAAGTGCCGATCTCCCTCCTCCCCCACGGAAAGTAGATACAAATCCCCATTCCGCTGCTTCTTCGGATACTCCGTCTCGATCAGATTCTCGGCGGTTTTGATAATGTTGCTGTTAAAGCCGCCGCAGAGCCCACGATCCGCCGTAATGACGATCACGAGTACTCCTTCGCTCTCTTCCGGGGCCGAAAAGAACGGGTGCACGGTCGGATCGAGTTCGCGCTTCAGGTGGTTGATGAGTTCGCCCACCTTGTACGCGTAGGGCCGGGTCTGGAAGATCCGATCCTGCGCCCGCCGCAACTTCGCCGCCGCCACCATCTTCATGGCACGGGTCACCTGCTTCGTGTTTTCGACGGACTCGATCCGGTTTCGGATTTCGCGAAGGTTCGCCATGGTTCAGACGACTAGGTATGCAGATAACGATCAAACCAGGGAAGGCCCCTTTGCAGGCTGCACGCTCTGTACTGCGTGTATTGCGTATTTCGTATTGCGTCGGTGCCCGATACCAGAAGACGGAATACGAAACACGCAATCCGGCCGCTCTCTCTGTTGGACGCGAACACCCGCCGAATACAGGCTGAGGGAGTCGCGTTACGCAAGCACGTCCTCCTCCTCTTCCTCTTCTTCCTCAGAATAGACCTCGGCCAGGTCCGCGGCGACCTCTTCGAAGGCCTGCTCTGCTTCTTCGGACAGCTCCTCGGTCTCCCGAATCTCATCGAGCACGTCCTCGTGTCGGAGGCGCAACCGCTCGATGTACTCGTCCTCAAACTCCTCGATGTCGTCGACCGGCACCGGATCGAGGTGCCCATTAATGGCGGCGTAGATGATGGCAATCTGCTCCTCGACCGGGACCGGCGAGAACTCGTCCTGCTTCAGAATCTCGACCAGCCGCTCTCCCCGGCTCAGCTGACGCTGCGTTGACTCGTCGAGGTCGGACCCGAACTTGGCAAACGCCTCCAACTCGCGATACTGTGAGAGGTCAATCCGAAGCGTGCCGGCCACCTCCTTCATGGCACTCACCTGCGCCGATCCTCCCACTCGCGACACCGACGCGCCCACGTCAATGGCCGGACGGATGCCGGAGTTGAAGAGATCAGTCTCCAGGTAAATCTGTCCGTCCGTAATCGAGATGACGTTCGTCGGAATGTAGGCCGACACGTCGCCCGCCTGCGTCTCGATAATCGGCAGGGCCGTGAGGGACCCACCGCCCTCCACCTTGTCCTGCAGGGGCTCCGGCAGATTGTTCATCTGCGAGGCCACCTTTTGGTCGTCGATAATCTTGGCAGCCCGCTCCAGCAGCCGGCTGTGAAGATAGAAGACATCTCCCGGGTACGCCTCTCGTCCGGGCGGACGGCGCAGTAGAAGCGAGAGCTCGCGGTAGGCCACCGCCTGCTTCGAAAGGTCGTCGTAGCAAACGAGCGAGTGGCGTCCCGTGTCGCGGAAGTACTCGCCAATGCAAGCCCCGGCAAACGGCGCAACGTACTGCAGCGGCGTCGGCATGGAGGCCGAGGCGTTAATGATGACCGTGTACTCCATCGCCCCGTTGCGTTCCAGGTCCCGCTTCACCTGAGCCACCGTCGAGTCCTTCTGCCCCACGGCCACATACACGCAGTACATCGGATCGCCGCTGTCGACATCCGGATCGTGTGTGTCCTTCTGGTTGATAATCGTGTCGATCTGCAGCGCCGTCTTTCCGGTCTGCCGGTCCCCGACGATGAGCTCACGCTGACCGCGCCCGATCGGAATCATCGAGTCGATGGCCTTGATCCCGGTCTGCACCGGCTCTTCCACCGGCTGGCGATAGATCACACCGGGCGCCTTCCGCTCCAACGGGAGCGTCATCTTCTCGCCCTCAATCGGGCCCTGCCCGTCGAGCGGGCGCCCGAGCGGGTCGATGACGCGGCCCAGCATGTTCTCGTTCACCCCGACAGAGGCGATCTCTCCCGTGCGCCGGGCCTCGTCGCCTTCACTCACGGAATCAACGTCGCCGAAGAGAATGACGCCGACGTTATCTTCCTCGAGGTTCAGGACCATCCCCTCCACCTCCTGCTCCGGAAATTCTACAAGCTCGCCGGCCTGCACGTTGCTGAGGCCGTAGAGCGTAGCGATGCCGTCGCCGGCCTGGAGAACCGTACCAGCTTCGTACTCCTCCGCTTCGGTCTCGAAGCCGCCGAGCTCGCGGCGGAGGACATCAGTGACTTCGTCGGGTCGAATGGAGCCGTTAGACATAAGATGCTCGGTGATCGAATGATACAGACTTGTCGAGAGCCGGGACCGTCGGCCCCAATAGATGGTCTACGCAGCCGGGCCGTTTACGTCGAGCGACAGCGAGGAATTGCGCAACCGGTTGTGTAGGTTGGAAAGCTTGTTGCGGACGCTTGCGTCGAAGACGCGATCGCCGATCCGGATGATGAGGCCGCCGATCAAATCCGGATCTTCCGTCAGGTGCAGTCGGACAGTTTTCTCGGTCTGCTTCTCCAGTGTGTCCACTACGGCCTCCCGATCCTCGTCGGCCAGCGGCCGGGCCACCGTCACGTGTGCATCCACAATCCCTCGCTGTTCGTCGCGGAGCGACTGATACGCATCAAGGACGGCCCTCGTCATCGTCTCCCGGTCCTTGCGCACCAGCAACCGGAGAAACCGAACGAGAAGCTCGTGGACCCGATCCCCCAAAAGCGTCTGGATGATCGAATCTTTCTTCTCTTGTGGAATGACCGGGCTTTCGAAGAAGCGAGACAACTCGTCGTTGGTCTCCAGGCTTTCTCGGAGCATGAGAACGTCCTCGTCGACCTTCTCAATCGCCCCGACATCCTCGGCCTCTTCGTAAAGCGCGTTGGCGTAGCGCCGGGCAACAATGGCTTGACTCATACGGGCTGAAGGGTAGGACCGTTGAAAGGTTGAAGTTGAACCGTTCTAACGCTCAACCTTCCAACGCATTAGTTCGTCGGGAAGTCGTCGAGTGCATCCTGCACGAGCTTACGGTGCTGATCCGCATCCAGGTCCTCCTCGATGATCTTCCGGGCGGCCTCAATGGCGAGATCGGCGACCTCGTCGCGCAGCTCCTTAAGAGCAGCCTGCTTTTCGCGCTCAATTTCGGCTTGTGCCTGCTCCTGCATTTGCTGGATGCGCTTGCGCGTCTTGGCCTCTTCTTCCTCGCGCAGTTCTTCGGCCGACTCGCGCGCCTCGCGCAAAATCTTCTGCGCTTCCCGTTCGGCCTCGCGCCGGGCCTCCTTGTTTTCGGCCTGAATTTCCTTGGCCTCGGCAAGGGCGTCTTCGGCCCGCTGGATCGAGCTTTCGATCTCTTCCTCGCGCGCTTCCAGCGACTCGGTGATCGGTCCCCACCCAAAGCGGTAGAGCACGTACAGGAAGATGAGGAACGCAACGGACTTCCAAAAGATGAGTCCGAGTTCGGGCGTGATCAACTCCATAAGAACAGGAAAAACAGTGCGCGGGGACGCGAAGGCTCACCGGCCCGTGGCACCGCCCGATGCCCCCGTACGTCCGACCGGACGCAGGAGGCACCAGAGACAACGCCTAGGGGGCCAACTAAGGGCCGAAGAGGGAATTCTCTTAGGCGAGGAAAACCAGAAGGAGGCACACAATCAGGGCAAGCAGGGCCACACCCTCAATCAGGGCGGCGGAAACGATCATGAGGCCTCGGATGTCACCGGCGGCCTCGGGCTGGCGAGCAGCGCCGTCCATCGACGAGCTCGCGAGCCAACCAATTCCAATACCGGCCCCGATGGCCGAAAGTCCAGCACCGAGTCCTGCAGCGAGATAAGCGAGAGCAGCGGGGTCCATGATGAGTCGTTCTTAGTGAGGTAAAGTTGCAGTTGCGATGGTGATGCAAGTCAAAGTGGACCGCCCAACGGCGGCCCGGAGTGTTAGGCAGTCGCCGGCTCCACGGCATCCTCCACGGCGTCCAGGCGACTGTCGAGGTCTCCCTGAGCGGATCCCTCCGCTTCATGGTCGTCGTGGTGGTGGTCCTCTACGGACATTCCGATAAAGAGCGCCGAGAGGATCGTGAAGACGTACGCCTGAATGAAGGCAACCAGGAGCTTGAGCAGCAAGATAAAGACCGTGAATCCTATGCTAATGACGGTCGTGCCCCAGGCCGCCACCTCGCCAAAGACGACGTTCATGATGAAAACGAGGCCTATGAGGCTGAAGATGATCAGCGCCCCGCCCATCATATTGGCGAAGAGACGAATGGCCAGTGCCAGGTGCCGCATCACGAGACCAATGATCTCGATGGGCACGAGAATGATTCGAGCGAAGACCGGCGCATCCGGTGGACCGGTCAAGATTTCTTTGTAGAAGTCCGACGAGCCGTAAAGCAGACCGATGACGAACGTCATGATCGCCATCACGCCCGTAACGGCAATGTTGGAGGTCGGCGCTCCGGCGAAGGGCACGAGGCCGAGAATGTTGGCCACCAGAATGAAGAAGAAGGCCGTCAACAGGTACGGCAGGAATGTCCGCCACTTCTCCCCCTGAATGTTGGGCTTCGCAATGTCGTCGCGAATAAAGATGACCATCACTTCCATCATATTCTGCAGAATCCCCTGCGGCGCCTTCGTCCGCCCAATGCCCCGTTTGTATCGCTGCGCCAGGGTGACGAACACGCCCGTCACAATCAGGAACGCGATGAGCGAGAGCACGAGGTGACGAGAGATGGAAAAGTCGACGACCACGTGCCCGCTCGTACGAGCCACGGAGCCGTGCAGGTGGTCATGGGCAGCAATGGCCTGCTCAATCTTGGCCGGGTCCGTGATGACTTCCGCGTGCCCGCCGTCCCCCTCTCCGTCATGCGTGAGGCCGTAGGGACCATTCTTGAGCAGGCTCTTGGTACTCCCGTATCCGTCAACCGTCAGATTGCCTTCCGCCGTGCGGGCGAGCATAATGCGGGGCAACTCGGCGTACACGCTTCCGAAGCTGAAGTAATACCCATCGGTGGCGTGCCCGAGAATCGAATTGTTGACGATGCTTTCGAGAGTCACTTCCCCCTCGGCAGCCTGAGCGGGAGCGGGAGCCGTCGCCACGCCCATCCCGACCAGGAGAAGCGCGACCACCGCGAACGAGCGGATGCGTGTGACCATGATGCGCGTGACAAACAAGCACGTGAAACAGAAGAACGAGAACAGCCCTGTGCGCTTCGGTGCACGAGCGCCCCGGAGATACGTATCAATCCAGCGCCCCCCGATCGATCCGGCGCACGACGAGCCGCAACTCGACCGCCATACTAAGGAGGAGCAGAAAGAGCACCGTTCCCACGAATGCGCCCTCGTGAACCGGCACGAAGGCAAGGATGAGCCCCACGGCACTCAGCACCAGCACCATGCGCACCCCCAGCCCGCCCAGCTCAAAGAGCAGGAACCTCCGGCCGTCTGCCCGGCGCACGGCCCACCAATGTGTAAGGACACGGAGGAGGGCATGTATGCCCATCACGCCCGCGCCGACCACAATGCCGAGCCACCAGGCCATGCGTTGTACCGGGACTACACTGGAGTCCATAGGAATGAAATCATCCTCAGGAGCCCCACACCGGCACGCTTCGACCATTCAGAAGGTAGGAAGCCGGTCAATAGGGGACTTATGAGAAGCGGTGAATCGCACATGAAAGAAGTGCGCAGGCTTCCACGTTAGACGAAATAGAGACCAAAACAGAGATGAACTACCGATCGAATTCGTCCTGAAGCTTCTTGAGTTGGAGCCCAGCCGCCGCAAGACCGAGAACGGCCCCAACGAGAACGCCCCACGGCGTGGTACCGAACCATAGATCCACGAGAAAATACCCGAGGAGGGGCGGACCGGCCGTGGCCCCTGCCAGTCGCCAGCCGAGGTCCAAATACGGCGCCATCTCGCGCAACGCCTTCACCCAGTCCTCCAGCCCTCCGGTCGAGGATCGAGAGTCCGGAGAGGACTGGTCTCCCGTCCGGCGCGACCCGGAGGCCTCTCCCGACCCTCGCCCCGCGTCTTCATCATCTGCGGCGACCATAAGCGACTGATTTGATTTTTGGACCGTGCGCCCTCGAAATCCCTCTCATTTCCTCTGCGGACAGGTACGGAGTGTGTGGATGAGAATGCCGAGTGACCTCAACCGGTCCGTAGCCGTGACGGGAAGCTCTTAGTGGTGCGTCAAGTTTTCCATGTCGAGTATAGCGTTGATCGACGGGTTGTATTCAGTCCATTGAAGCAGCATTCAGATCAACGTGGCCAATTCGGTACCTGACACCCTCGGTTTGACTGACCACTAGACTGACATAGGAAATCAAAACAGCCTCCAGGAGGGCGGAGCGACAAAAGGAAAGGGTGGGGAGAAGAATCGCCGCCGCCCCACCGTTCGCCCTCTAGTGGACGTGCACAACTGAAACGCGAGACATCGCAGATCTCGTGACGCCGTTTCCGACTGTATCTCCTGCGCGGAATATGCTCGGGATCGACCGCTACCAGCACACGCTGACGATTGTGGCCTCAGGGGACCGACGCTCGAACCCGCCAGAGTCGTTGTGCACGGTCACTAGGCTGAGGACGCCCCGGCCGGTTCTTCGTCTTCCTCTTCGTCTGCGTCGCCGGGCGTAAAGTCCGGCCCGTCATCGGTGGACGTCTCGTCCTCGGCCGGTTCGCCGTTGACGGAAACCGGGGTGCCCATTTCGCATTCTCCCGTAAACTGGGCCCCCTCTTCCACGACGAGGCGGTCGGTTCGAATGTTGCCGTCCACCTGCGCGGTACTCTTCAGAACGAGGCGTTCCTCGATCTCAATCTCGCCCTGCACGCGGCCGGCAATGTCAGCGTTCGTCGCGATAATCTCGCCGTCGACGGAGCCGCTCTCCGAAATCATGGCCTTTCCCTCCACCCGGAGCGTACCGACGATCTGCCCGCTCGCTCGAACGTCGCTCTCGGCACGAACCGTGCCTTCGAAGACAGTTCCTTTGCCGACGAGATTAATCTGGTCCTGGGCGGGATTCTGTTGGTCAGGCATGGACGTGGACTCGGTCTCTTTCGAGGAATTGTTGAACAGTCCCATAAGAGCGTGGAACGGTGCAAAGTCAACTGTGGCGTTCACAACACACCCAGCGGCCCACTACCAACCGCTTACGTACGGGCGTGGATCTTGCGCGAGGCCATTCCTCCACAATTCAAAGTGCAGGTGCGGCCCGGTCGTCACCTCTCCCGAATTGCCGCTCACTGCGAGGGCCTCTCGGGCTTCGACGTGATCTCCCGTCTGCTTGAGCAGTCGCTTGTTATGCTTATAAACCGAAAGATATCCATCGGCGTGCTGCACTGCAACAGTGTAGCCACCCTCCTGGGTCCAATCAGATAGAATCACGTATCCTTCCCCAACTGCGCGCACCATAGATCCTTCCGAGACGGCGAGGTCGATGCCAAAGTGCGCGTCGCTGGCATCGAAGCTCCGTGTGGGGAAGCCCGTCTTCACGGGCGATTCGACCGGGAGTGAAAGGTTCGGCATTACGTGCTCCGATTCGGCGCCCCCGCCCGCTCGGACCACCGCCGGAAAACTCGTCGCCGAGATGGCGGGTTGCCGGTGAGCCTGCGTGTCCCGAGACTGGTTCGGGCTCGGGAGGGTGCGCTCATCGGTCGTCGGCTCACGAGTAGGCCGTGGGGCCGGAGCGGACTGCGAGGCATTCTGGGCGACAGAGTCGACCTGACCCGTAAGCAATTGCTGCAACCGCTTGATGTAATGCCGCTGGACGGCCACTGAGTCCTGGAGTGCCGACACGCGAATGGCGTTCAGGCGCGCATTCCGCCGCAGCTCTTCCGTCCCGTATCCCGGAATGTAGGTGCGAAGCGGCGTGAATGCCACGAGGCTTGCTCCTGCGAGAACGGTGATCAAAAGACTGAGGCTCCATGCAACGAGAAGCCGCTTCGGCCGAACCTCGTAGCGACGGGTGCGGCCCACCTCCTCCCCATCCATCACCACGACGGTGTGGGTGGAGCCGGGCCGGCGAAACAGATCGGTCAGGAACGACCACATAAAACCATCCTCGTGTAAAGCGGAGCCGAATCGGGTGAACCTCTCCAACGAGGGGACGGTGGCTCCGAGTTCCCCTCTTTCGGGACACTCGCGTGTCGAGAGCCGTCTCGGACCGCGCCTGTGCCTGCTGATTGCGCTATAAAACGAGGTCCACCACGTCCTTCAGCTGCTCGGCCCCGGTCACGTCGAGTTCGTAATCGCCCGCAATGCGCTCCAGGTTGTTTTCGGGAACGACGGCGCGCTCGAAGCCAAGCTTGGCCGCCTCCTTTAGGCGCGGCTCAATCTGGCTGACGGTGCGAATCTCCCCGCCCAGCCCCACCTCGCCGATGAGTACCGACCCGGTGTCGGCCGGGATGTCCCGAAACGAGGACGCCGCCGCGATGGCCACGCCGAGATCCACGGCGGGCTCGTCGAGCGTCACGCCCCCGGCCACGTTCACGAACACGTCGTGGTCGCTGAACGCGAGGCCCGATCGCTTCTCCAATACCGCGAGCAGCATTTGCAGACGCTGCGAGGGAAAGCCCGTCACTGTGCGCTGTGGCGTGTTGTAGGAAGTGGGCGTCACCAGTGCCTGAATCTCGACCAGGATTGGGCGGGTGCCCTCCAGCGAGCACACGACGGTGGACCCGCTCACGCCGTACCCGCGCTCCGAAAGAAACAGCTCGCTTGGGTTGGGCACCTCGTGGAGACCCGTCTCTCGCATCTCAAAGACGCCAATCTCATTCGCCGCCCCGAACCGGTTCTTCACGCTTCGAAGAATGCGATAGGCGTGGTGCTGGTCGCCCTCGAAGTAGAGGACGGTGTCCACCATGTGCTCCAGCACGCGCGGCCCCGCGATGGTGCCCTTTTTGGTGACGTGCCCCACCAGAAACGTCGAAAATTCCTGCTCCTTCGTGAGCTTTAGCAGTGAGGCCGTGCTTTCGCGCACCTGGCTCACCGATCCCGGCGCGCTCGACAGGTCGGGCCGGTAGATCGTTTGGATTGAATCCACCACCAGCAAATCGGGCTCGACCTCATCCACCGCATCGGCGATCTGCTGTACGTTCGTCTCCGCCAGCAGGTACAGGTTGTCGGAGTCCACCTCCAGACGCTGTGCGCGGAGCTTCACCTGCCGCTTCGACTCCTCTCCCGTCACGTACAGAATGTCGTGATCGGGAAGATAGCCGGCCAGTTCGGTCATGAGCGTGCTCTTGCCAATGCCGGGATCCCCCGCAATGAGGCTAAACGAGCCCTGCATGATGCCGCCGCCCATCACGCGATCCAGCTCCTCGATGCCGGTGGTCAGGCGGGCGTCGCCCTCCATTTCTACCTCCGTGAGCCGCTCCGGTCCCGACAGCTGTCGGGATGGATCGCCGTTGCTGCTCTGGGCATTGGAGGTAAGGTCGGGCACTTGCGCCTCCACCTCCGCCGCCGCTTCTTCGCGGACGAGCGTATTCCAGGCACCGCAGCCCGTGCACTTGCCCATCCACTTGTGCGCTTCGTGCCCGCATTCCTGACAGACGTATCGGGGATTGGACTTCGCCATCGGTTTCGTTAAACGAAGATTTGTGCGAAAATACCAGCGGACCGCACAGCCCCGGCATCACGCGAGACGGCCCACCGTTTGCGGAACCTCGCCGACAAGGGAAATGTGCACCTTGCGGTGGGAATGTCAATACGCATTGGGGGCGCTGCAGTTGTCCCCACTCCGAGGCTTCCTTCATCAGACGCTGCATTCGCGTTGCTCGACTCTCTGCTCTCTCCGCTCCGGGCTCTCGGCCAGTATGCGATTCTCATGGGCCGGGCGTTTGCGTCGATCGACGAGATCCGCATGTACTGGAAGAACCTCTTCATCCAGATGGTGCGCATCGGAATCGACTCGGTCCCGATCGTCGCGCTCGCCGCCGCGTTTTCCGGCGCCGTCCTCACAGTACAGACGGCCTATCAACTGGAGACGCCCTTTATTCCGAAGACCATCATCGGATCCATCGTGGCGCCGTCGATCATGCTGGAGCTGGGCGTAGTCGTCGCCGGGTTCATCCTCGCGGGACGCGTGGGGGCTCGCATCGCCGCCGAACTCGGTACTATGCGCGTGTCCGAGCAAATCGACGCGCTGGAGGTCATGGGCCTCAACTCCATCGCCTACCTCATTTTGCCGCGCGTACTGGCCGGAATCATTATGTTTCCGATGCTCTACATCGTCTCCTGCATCGTCGGCATCGGCACCGGGATTTTTACCGGCCACATCGGGGGATTTCTCAGTGTAAGTGAGTTCTTAGAGGGGGCCCGTCAGTTTTTCAGCCTCCTCGACCCGCTTATTGGATTTGTCAAGTCTCTCACGTTCGGGTTCATCATTACCTCGGTTTCCTGCTACAAAGGATACTACACTACGAGTGGGGCCGTCGGGGTTGGGGACAGCACGACACAGGCGGCCGTCCTGAGTTGCGTCTTCATCCTCGTCGCCGACCTCATCGTCGCCACCCTGCTTTTGTAGACGGCCCGCCCCGCATTTTCGGATACCTTTCGGTTCGCACTCGTATGCTGAAAGATCGCGTTCCCTCGCAGGAGCCCCTTCAGGCGCCTCCTTCCTTCCGATGATTGAAGTCAAAAACATATCGAAGAGCTTCGGCTCGCTGCAGGTACTCCACGACGTCTCGCTCGACGTACACACGGGCGAGAAGCTCGCTATTATCGGGCGCTCCGGCTCCGGCAAGAGCGTATTGATGAAGCACTTTGTCGGACTACTCTGGCCGGACGAGGGCCATGTGCTGGTCGACGATACGGACATCGCCGAGATTCCCTACGATGAGCTGCGGGAGGTCCGGCGCCGGTTCGGGGTGCTGTTTCAAGGGGGGGCACTCTTCGACTCGATGTCGACGTTCGACAACATCGCCTTCCCGCTTCGCTACTTCTCGTCGCTTACCGAAACGGAGGTGGACGAGCGCGTGCAGAAGTGTCTGGACCTGGTGCGCCTCTCCGACGTGGGCCCCAAGAATCCATCGGAGCTCTCGGGCGGCATGCGAAAACGCGTGGCCCTGGCGCGCGCCATCTCGATGGAGCCGGAGTACATCCTTTACGACGAGCCCACCAGCGGCCTCGACCCCGAAACGTCGAATACGATCAACGACCTCATCAATCACCTCGCCGAGCAACTGAACGTGACGAGTGTCGTCATCACGCACGACATGCACTCGGTGCTTGAAGTGGCCGACCGA
>JAHENZ010000030.1 GCA_018609755.1 Salinivenus sp.
CCGTACGAAGCCGTCGGCGCACCTGCTCGAAAAACGTGTCGTCCCCGAGGAGTCGGAGGTGAAAGCCTTTGTCGAGCCCGGTCTGGAGCAGGTGGTAGAAGACGGCCATCGGGAGCCGTTCCAGGAGGAGGACGGCGACGCGAGGAGGGGCGTCTCCCGACCGTTGGGCATACCCCGCGAGACTCACGAGCCCTGGGGTTGCCCCTCCTACCGAACCGATCGCCCGAATCGACAGGGCAACCGAGTCGCGGGGAAACGAACGCTCCATAAATTGCTGCATGGAGTCGGCCTTAGGTCCGTTGGTGACGGAGCCGTCGGCGACACGGGAAAGGAGATCGGCGTACGCGGTTGCTGTTCCTCGCGGGGCCGTATGGCGGGCGAGGGTGCGCTGCTCGCGAAGACTGAGTCCCGAGCCGTGCTGCGTGAGACGCTGCCGTTCATTTCGGCGGACGGACGAATCCTGCTGAAGCCGCCGCAACTGGGCGTACGCCCGATCAAAAATGGCACTTGGACTGAGGCGCCCAAGGGTGTCGGTACGGGTTTGGGGAGAGGTGTCCGGCGTGCGGTTGGTCCACAGCAGCTGTGTGCCGCTGTTGGGGAGTGGCGGGTCGACACTGCGGAGGCCGAATCGCGTGGGGGTCTGTTGAAGAGTAGACCCTCCCAGGTGGGCCATGAGCCAGTCGGCGGAGGCCGGGTCATCCCCTCGGAACGCGCTGCGCGCCACGGTGCGGAGGGCCACGGTGCTGTCTTCGCTCACGCGTCCGGTTTCGATGAGCTGTTGCCGCACCTTTCGATGTTGGCGACGGCTACTTCCCGGTAGGGCAAACACGTCGATCGAGTCGAGGGCCACCGCACGACCGGGGTCGAGCCGGCCGGTTTCGATCTGCCGGGCGTACTCGGCCATGAGCAACAGCTGGGGGATTTCCGTCACGGCGCGAGCAGTGTCGGCCTGGTAGAAGATGCCGTCTGACGTCGCGCCAACGTCGTAGGCCACGAGCGAGGCCTTGTCGGGGTGCGCAGCCAGATAGTCCAGCACGTCGCGGGGAGACCGGAGGGCTTCGGCCTGTTCCGCCTTCTCGTTCATGACGGTCAGGTTGTCCACCATTCGGGTGAACGTGCTCCAGTGTTGGATCACGCCGTAGGCGACCACCGCGCAACACAATCCCGCTATGATCGAGAGGTGCGTAACACAACCGAGCGAGCGGGCAGACGCCATGAAGGAATTCGCGGGGGCAGTTCAGGAGGGCCGCATCCGAGGCGGGCGATCCGTTTTCCGGTTCACGCGTCCGCACCGCCCTCTGCGGCGGCGTCCCGCAGCTCCGCATCCGTCAAGGTCCGGGGGTAGCGGATCTGCTCGACGATGTCTTGCACCTCTTGGGGCGGCGGGGGCGTCATTTTCGTGACGACGTACGTGACGACGAAGTTCAAGACCATGCCGACGATGCCGATCCCCTGCGCGTTGATGCCGAAGAAGTTGTCCAGGATGGGCTCGGAGAGGACGCCTCCCAGTACGACGTGCGCTCGCATCAGGACGATCATGACGATGGTAAAGATCAGGCCCGTGAGCAGACCAGCCACGGCGCCCTGCCGATTGCACCGTTTCCAGAAGATGCCGAGCACCAGGATGGGGAAGAAGCTGGCGGCGGCGAGGCCGAAGGCAAAGGCCACCACCTCCGCGACGAAGCCGGGCGGATAAATGCCCAGCAGGCCCGCCACGATCAGACCCGCAAAAATAGCGAGGCGTCCGACGAACAGCCGCTCGCGGTCCGGTGCCTGCGGATTGATAATTTCTCCGTAAATGTCGTGGGCCAGAGAGGAGCTAATGACGATCATGAGGCCCGAAGCGGTGGAAAGCGCCGCGGCAAGGCCCCCGGCAGCGACGAGTCCGACCACCCAGTTCGACAGGTTCGCCAGCTCGGGCGTCGCCAACACGATAATGTCGCGGTCGATGGTGCCGAGAAGGTCGTTGGCGGCCATGTCGCTGGACCACTTCCCGGTTTCGACGAGGCCCGTCTGTGCCCAATTTTGAATCCAGCTAAGCTGTTGCATTCCGTCGGGGCCCAGCTGCGCAAAGGAATCCAGGATGTAAAAGCGGGAGAACATGGCGACGGCCGGGGCGGCGGTGTAGAGTAATCCAATAAACAGAAGTGCCCAGAATGCCGACCAACGAGCGCTCTGCACGTCTTTTACCGTGTAGAACCGAACGATGACGTGCGGCAGTCCCGCCGTCCCCGTCATCAGCACGACGGTGATGCAGAAGACGTTCAGCATGCTGAAGTTGCTGAAGGGCGCGCTGTAAGCCCCCAGTCCCAGTTCCTGCTGGAGGCCGTCGAGTCGGGGCAGCACCTCCCCAATGGCAATCTGTGGAATCGGGTTGCCCGTCAACGTGTACGCGATGGCAAAGGCGGGAATGAGATACGCCACGATCAGCACACAGTACTGCGCGACCTGCGTCCAGGTGACGCCTTTCATGCCGCCCAGGACGGCGTAGAGGCCCACGATGACCATGCCGATGACGACGCCCCAGGTGACCGAAACTTCCAGGAATCGGCTGAAGACGACGCCGACGCCCCGCATTTGTCCGGCTACGTACGTGAACGACACGAAGATGGCCGCAATGGCCGCCACCACCCGCGCCGTGTTTGAGTAGTAGCGTTTGGCAACGAAGTCCGGAACCGTGTACTCGCCGAACTTGCGAAGGAAGGGGGCGAGAAGAATGGCGAGAAGCACGTATCCGCCCGTCCACCCCATCAGGTAGACGGAGCCATCAAAGCCGAGGAACGACACCAGGCCGGCCATCGAAATGAAGCTGGCGGCGCTCATCCAGTCGGCGCCCACGGCCATTCCGTTTGCGACGGCGGGAATGCCTTGTCCGGCCACGTAGAACCCCGCCGTGTCTGAGACGCGACTCCAAACCGCGATGCCGATGTACAGGGAGAAGGTGACGGCGACCCAGAAGAACGTCCATCCAATGATGCCCATGAAGCTGATCGCGGTTGTGCGTGAGCGGAGCGGGTTCGATGCTAGCAGGTGCGTGATCCGGGATGTGTGACACGTGAGTTTGCACCTCCCCTCACACATGCATGCCTCACGTATCCCGTATACTCAGTAGCCGTATGCCCGATGATCGGGGGTTAGGGGGTGGGAGAATTGTCTTCCTCGCTCACTTCCTGGACTCCCGCCTCGCGGTCGAGCCGCTGCATCGTGAGGACGTAGGCGAGAATCAGGCCAATGAAGACGAAGATGCTGCCCTGCTGCGCCATCCAGAATCCGAAGGGCATTCCGCCCAGAGAAAAGGCATTCAAGGGCTCCGCGAGAAAGATGCTCAGCACGAACCCGACGAAAAACCAGATGCTCAGCAGGAGCAGGCTCCGCCGTCGGACCTTTTTCCAGTACGTCACGCGGTCGATTTCGGGGGAGGGGTCGTCGTTCATGACGCGGCTATGGGACGAGGAGGGGGGAATACCGATGTAAGGGCTTCCGCGCTCAAAAACCTGATCAAATCTAGGCAGACCCAGGTGGGAAGTCAATCAGGATCCGGCAATCAGATTCAGGAGCTGGAGGTATGAGTGCTGCTCCACTGTTGACCGCTCAAGTTTGTGCGTGAGAGAATGGGGGAAAGGGGGCGTGGGCGAATGGGGTCACTGCATAAAAC
>JAHENZ010000031.1 GCA_018609755.1 Salinivenus sp.
TGACCCCAATCACGGGCCGCTCGCCGGAGTGCTTCGTCTCTTCGTATTTCATCGACTCCTCCTGAATCTTCCCGCGCTGGTACATCGACTCCATCGCCCCCAGCACCCCGCCGCGATTGTTGATGCGCTCAAACTCGTGGAGCACCGCCTCCTCCACCAGATCCGTCAACTCTTCAATGATGTACGAGCCCTGGAGCGGGTTCTCGTTCATCGTCATGCCCAGCTCCTTGTTGATGATCATCTGAATGGCAATCGCGCGCCGCACGCTCTCTTCCGTCGGCGTCGTAATGGCCTCGTCGTAGGCGTTGGTGTGGAGCGAGTTGCAGTTGTCGTAGATCGCCATCAGTGCCTGCAGCGTGGTGCGGATGTCGTTGAACTGGATTTCCTCCGCGTGCAGGCTGCGGCCGGACGTCTGAATGTGATACTTTAGCTTCTGAGAGCGCTCGTTGGCGTCGTACAGCTCCCGCAGCGCCACCGCCCAGATGCGCCGCGCCACTCGCCCGATCACGCTGTACTCCGGATCCATGCCGTTCGAGAAGAAGAACGACAGGTTGTGCGCGAAATCGTCGATGTCCATGCCCCGGCTCAGGTAGTACTCCACGTACGTGAAGCCGTTGGCCAACGTGAAAGCCAGCTGTGTGATGGGGTTGGCCCCCGCCTCGGCGATGTGGTAGCCGGAGATGGAAACGGAGTAGAAGTTTCGCACCTCATGGTCGATGAACGACTGCTGGATGTCCCCCATCAGGCGGAGCGCAAAGTCCGTGGAGAAGATGCACGTGTTCTGGGCCTGATCCTCCTTGAGAATGTCGGCCTGAACCGTGCCGCGGACCGTGTGGAGCGTCTCCGCCTTGATCTCCTCGTACGTCTCGCGGTCGAGCACGCCCCACTCCACCAGTTCCTCCCCGCTCGTCCCGAGCAGCCCGAGCCCGCTGCCGTCGTGATTCTCCGGCATCTCCTGCGGCTGACCATCGGGACCATAGGGCACATATTCGGGCCGGTCCTCACCAAGCTTCTCTGCAATAACGGACTCTGCTTCGTCCCAGCGCCCCTCCTCCTGGAGATACCGCTCCACCTGCTGGTCGATGGCCGTGTTCAAGAACATCGCGAGGATCATCGGCGCAGGACCGTTGATCGTCATTGACACGCTCGTCTTCCGGTCGCAGAGGTCGAAGCCCGAAAAGAGCTTCTTCATGTCGTCGAGCGTGCAGACGGACACGCCCGCGTTGCCGACCTTGCCGTACACGTCGGGCCGCTCGGCGGGATCGTGACCGTACAGCGTAACGCTATCGAAGGCGGTGGAGAGGCGATTGGCCTCTGAGCCCTCTGAGACGAGGTGAAAGCGACGGTTTGTGCGCTCCGGGGAGCCCTCGCCCGCAAACATGCGCGTCGGCTCCTCCCCCTCCCGCTTGAACGGAAAGACGCCCGCCGTGAAGGGAAAGTAGCCAGGCAAATTTTCGAAGAGGGCAAATTCCAGGCGCTCGCCCGGATCGTCGGTTTTCGGTAAGGCCACTCGCGGAATCTCGGTGCCGCTCAGGCTCTCGCGGTAGAGAGGCACCGTAAAGTCGCGCCCCCGCACGGTGTAGGTGAACTCCTGCTGCTGGTACTCCTCCGCCAGATCGTCCCACTGCTGCAGAATGTCCTTACAGCGCTTGTCGAGCTTGTCCCACCAGTGCTGCGTCATCTCGTCGAGGCGGCCCGTGAGCTGCTCCCGGTCCTCCGGCGCCCAGTCCTCCACCTGCTGGCGCGCGCCCTTCGCCTCCCCCCACTTGCGGGCGTACTCGATCTGCTGTTCGGCCCAGTCGCGGTACTCCTCACACGTCTCCACAATCTCACCGAGATAGCGCTGCCGGTCTGGTGGGATGATAGCCACCTCGGAGGGATCGACCTCGGGCACCGTCTCCGGGTCGTACGTCGGAGACTGCCGATCGAACTGAAACTCGTCGTTCAGCCGGTCGAGAACAGCAAGGTAGAGCCGTGTAACGCCCGGATCGCCGAAGTGAGAAGCCATCGTCGGGTACACGGGCATGTCCTCCGGGTCCTCGTCGAACCGGAGACGGTTGCGTTGAACCTGCTTCCGCACGTCGCGGAGGGCATCCTCCGATCCGCGCTTTTCGAACTTGTTGATGGCCACGAAGTCGGCCAGATCCAGCATCCCGATCTTCTCTAGCTGCGTCTGCGCCCCAAAGTCGTGCGTCATCACGTAAAGCGACAGATCGGTGAGGTCCACGATCTCCGTGTCACTTTGCCCGATGCCCGCCGTCTCCAGGATGATGAGATCGAACCCGGCGGCCCGGCACACGTCGATTGCCTCCTTCATGGCTTCGCTCGTCGAGCGATTGGCCTGCCGCGTGGCAAAGGAGCGCATGTACGCCCGATCCGCATTTTTGCCGTAGATGGCGTTCATCCGAATCCGGTCGCCGAGGAGCGCCCCACCCGTCCGTCGTCGCGTGGGATCCACCGACAGCACCGCCACCTCCAAGTCGTCGAAGTCATTCAGAAACCGCCGCACCAGCTCATCGGTCATCGTCGACTTCCCCGCCCCGCCCGTCCCGGTAATTCCCACGGTCGGAATGGCCGCAGTTCGCCCCTCCCCCTTCTCCCTTCGATCCTCAATCCTCGATCCTCGAACTTCCCCATCCCCCCCTACGCCCCTCTCCTCTCGCTCTTCTTTTCTGTGGTCCCGTTCGCCCCCAACCACCACAGCCGCTCGCTCTGCCTCCGGAGCTTCGACTCGCGTCAGATTGCGGGCCACCCGCCGCGGATCAGCGTTCGGCACATCCTCCTCGATTCGAAAATCGAAATTCGAAACTCGAAAATCACAAGCGTCCACCATCGAGTTGATCATCCCCTGAAGCCCCATCTGCATCCCCTCGTCCGGCGAAAAAATGTGCGCAATGCCGTAGTCTTCGAGTTCCTTCTTCTCCTCCGGCACAATGACGCCCCCCCCACCGCCGTAAATCCGTACGTGTCCCGCTCCGCGCTCCTCCAGCAGGTCGTGCATGTACTTAAAATACTCCATGTGCCCCCCCTGATAGCTGGAGACCGCAATCCCCTGCACGTCTTCCTGAATCGCCGTGTCCACGATGGCCTGCACCGACCGGTTGTGCCCGAGGTGGATGACCTCCGCACCCGTGGACTGCAAGATGCGGCGCATGATGTTGATTGCCGCGTCGTGCCCGTCGAACAGGCTCGTGGCGGTGACGAAACGAACGGGATGAGTGGGCTGATAGCGGTCAACGTCCATCGGAGGAGGCAATCAATAGCAGAGAACACGAGATTATAGAGACGGGAAACGCAGAGACCTAGGCCCGTGTCCCCCACCAAACAATGAAAGCGCTTCCGTAAATTCTACGTTTCTCGGAAGTAGATGTTTAAGAACGGAACTGACTGATGCCTGAGGTTGCCCTGGTCGCTACGTGTCGGGCAAACGCACATTGAGCCGCTCGTCGCCGACCGTGCGATAGACGCAGAAGTCCTCGTCGGTCGTGACGACAGAACGGTCCGGGCGAAGCTCCGCCATCCGCACGAGACAGGCGTCGGCAAAGGACATAGGTAGATCGGCGTAGGTCCGGATCAGATCGTGGATGCGATCGGCGTGCTGGAAATAGGAAAAGGACACGTCGAAGATTTCCCTCTCCAACACAGATAGAAGTCGTTCCGGCCCCATAGGTACCGGCTCCAACAGATGAAAGGCCTCCGACAGAACGGCTTCGCACGTGTATAGCGGTGCCGACACGCGATCGAACTGTTGCTTTGCCCACTCGTGGTGTTGATCGCGCTTGTGCAGTAATCCAACGATCAGTCCCGTGTCGGCGAGGAGATTAGTCTCTTCCATAGCCCTCCATGTGCTCGGGATTGGTTGAGAGATCGGATGGGGCATCGGACTCCGCCTCGACACCGACGAGATCAGAAATCCGATCTAGCGCGGATGCGGGCTGCGCCTCCCCGTCACCGTTCTCGGTCAGCTCCCGGTTGATGGCGACCATAACGGCCTCCTTCTGCGTGAGCCCCTTTTGCTCGGCCAGCCGCCTGATCTTCTTCTTTTGCGACGGCGTGACGCGCATGCCGAACCATTCAGATGCTTTTTCAGACATGGTTGAGCCGGAAAAGGACTAGAGAGATTTCGAGATGCTTCAAACGCCCCTCTCTCCCTCCGTGTTGCAACGAACGGGTCCCGTGTTGCAACGTCCGTAACTCGCCTCCTGTTTTGAACATCGCCCCCTTGCAGTCGAAATCGGACTGACCTTTTTCCGGACAATCTGAACACTCCCACACGCCCATACGCACGTACCGGACACAACTGGACGACGGTGTGCAGAAAGATTCCGATTTGACTGCCCGGAATGTGAATGGCTCGCCCTCATTCGACCACGGAACCGTCTGGACCTGCCGATTCGTTTCCTTCCTCGCACTGTTCTAGTAATTCTGACTTCCTGCCATGAAACTCGTCGTCCCCGGCGGCAATGGATTTATCGGCGCCGAAATCTGCCGCATCGCCGTGCAGAATGGGCACGAGGTCGCGGCCTTCGGACGCACGGGCCGTCCCGCCCTCACGCCGGCCCGCCATCCGTGGACGGGCGAAGTGGACTGGCGCGCGGCGGACGTGTTTGAGCCGGACACCTGGCGTGACCTTCTGAACGGTGCCGACGCAGTCGTCCATTCGATCGCGACCATTCAGGAGAATCCCGAACAGGGCGTGACGTTCGACCGCGTGAACGCGGAGTCGGCCCTACTCGTGGCGGAGGAAGCCCTTGAGAAGAACGTAGACTCGTTCGTGTACCTGTCGGTGCGCGACAAGCCCCCCTTCGTTTCCCCGCGCTTTCTCACCGCGAAGCGCCGGGCCGAGCAGGAACTCCCCGAACAGTTTCCAGATTTGCGAACGGTCGTCCTGCGCCCCAATCTCGTGTTCGGCGATCGGCAACGCGGGTCCGCCACGCTGGCCTCCGTGCTACATCAGCTGCCGGCGGGGATGCTGGGCGGGTACACCGAGCCCAACGGGCGCCCGCTGCCGGTCGAACTCGTCGCTGCGGCCGCCGTCCACGCAGCTACCACGCCCACCCTCGAAGGCCCCCTTTCCGTTCCTCAGATCGAGGATCTCGGACGAACGAGCGGGCTCCTCAACTTGGACGACGTGTCCGAGCCGTCGCTGGGGCCGCTGCTCGCGGGACTGGGCAGCACGGCCCTTGGCACATGGCTCCTGCACCGGTGGTGGCACTCGTAAGTGCTTGCCGGACGCCTACCGCTTCTCGTCGAGACCCGAACGGAACGCCTCGACGTGCCCCCGAAAGTATTCAAAGACTGGAGGGGCGTCCTCCAATCCAGCACGCAAACGCTCCCACTTCATATCGCGGGCGTAGCCATGATGGGTAGATTGAATTCCCGCCCCTAACAGAGATTCCGTCAGGTCGCATCTGGGAAGGCGACCGTTGCCCAAAAGCTATCGAGTCGAGTGAAAACGACCTGCCAGTACTCTCCCCCCTCCACCCGCACCGCAGCCCGTCCTGCGTCCGGCTGCACGTCGAGCATCAGATCTTTCGGCGACGTGCGAAAGCCCGACCGCCGTGCCTTCAGCGTTGCCTCCTTCAGTGCCCAACAGAGGATGAGAGAGGCATCCGGATCGTAGGGCAGCCCGTCCACGAGGCCACGATCCTCGGGGGCAAAGAGAAAGCGCGCAATGGCCGGGTCGCGCGCCTGAATGCGCTCCAGATCAACGCCCACCCGATGCCTGGCACACGCCGCGATCGCCCGAAGACCGGAGTGCGCGATGGACACGTGCCACTCGGGGACCTCCACATCGACCGCATCATCGTCGGCTCGGCGGAGCGGCACCTCGCCCGGCGGACAGCGCAGGCACTCGGAGAGGAGGCGGCGAGCAGCAGCCCGACCGGCCAGAAACTCCTGCCGGCGCTTTTCCGCTCCGAACGATGCGAGACACGCCGATTCCTCGTCCGAAAGCCATCGACGCCACTCCTCTGCCGCCTCCTTTTCGTACGCGACCCCCCGCACGCGAACGGACGACGGCAGCAACCGGGCCAACGCACCAGTGGTCATTGCACTTGGGAAAATAGAGAAACGAACGACCACTCCCACACGCCCACACTCACATACGCTTCCACGCAAGGGAGCAGACTGTGCCGACGACCTCCATTCTCAATCATAACGTCTCAAACGGACTACTCACTAGGCCCCAGCGCCCGTCCCACGTGTTTCTCCAAGGAGCTTTTGATCTCGTCGATCACCTCCGCACCATCGTCGGTTTCCACCGAGATGGCGTGGATGTAGAGGTACGTATTGTCGGGAGAGACGTCGAGGCTGAGCGTGCCGGGCGTCAGCGAAATGAGATTCGCCAGCACGGTAATTTCTCGGGGCGTCTGAACGTCCAACGGGTACTCAATAATCGCCGGACGGATTTTCAACGTGGGCTGGAGGACGTACCGGACGACCTGAACCGCAGAGATGATTAGCTCTCGGAGAAAGACAACCAGGAGCACCAGAACCCGCCAGGTCCGGATGAGCGGCCGCCCCCCTTCCCGAAACCGCCGGGATTCGGACGGATCCTCCACGTCGAAGAGTGGCCGCGTCACGCGGAGAATGACCCCGCCGAAAACCACGCCCAGCAGCACGTTGCCAACGCTGAGCGTTCCCTGCAGCGCCACCCAGACGAGCGTGAGCAAAAAGATGCGAATACTTGTTGCGACCATGCCGATCTCCGTTCAAAGGTGTCTCAGAAAACTCGGACGAAAGTGGTACCTCACTCGCACAGGCAACCAGAATACGCAATACGAAATACGCCCTATCCTCCCAGCACGGCCTGCACGTACGGCCCCGTGTCCGTGAGGTGAGCCGCCGCCGTCCGCGCGAAGGAGAACACCGGCTCCGCGTAGCACCCGAGCACAAAGAGCGCGAGCGCAAGAACGACAACCGGACCGTTTGTGAGAATGCGCGTATTCAGTGCATCCAGCACGGTGAGTTCGCCCTCCTTCGGACGCCAAAACGCCCGGCCCCAAACCTGTGCCACCGCCAGTAGGGTCAGCAGCCCGACCACCAGTGCCACCGCCACGAGGGTCCACTGCTCCTGTGCGACCCCGGCTTGCAGGAGGGTGAGTTTGCCCCAGAAGCCAGGGAACGGGGGGAAGCCCGCCAGGGAAAACGCCGGTACGATAAACATGGTTGCAAGAAGGGGCCGATGCTGGTAAAGTCCTCCCATCTTCGAAAGGTTCGTCGTGCCCGTCTCCCGCTCCATGAGGCCGCCGATGAGGAAGAGCGTCGTCTTCACCGGCACGTCTTGGAGAACGTAGAAGATGGCTCCTGCCAGGCCCAGGGTCGTAAAGAAGCCGAGGCCCATCACTACGTACCCCATCGCACTGATGACGAGGAAGGCCAGCAACCGCAGGATGTGGCGCTGCACCAGTGCGCCGAAAACGCCGAGGAGCATCGTTGCCCCTGCAACCACGAGCAATACCGCCTGCGTGTACCCCCCGGGATTCGGAAAGAGGAGCGTGAAGACACGAATCAGCGAGTAGATGCCCACCTTCGTAAGCAGTCCCGCGAAGATGGCGGCAATAGGCGCAGGGGGCGTGTGGTACGACGCCGGCAGCCAGTAATAGAGCGGGAAAAGGGCGGCTTTAATCCCAAACCCAATCAGAAAGAGCATGGCAATCGCGGGTCCCAGTCCCGCCTCCCGCACTGGCTGCATGCTTTGCGAGAGATCGGCGAGGTTGAGAGTCCCCGTCAATCCGTAGAGCAGCCCAATTGCCGTGAGAAACGACGCGGACGACACTAGATTGATGCCCACGTATTTCACGGCCCCGTCAAGTTGCTCGCGGTCGTTGCCGAGCACCAGGAGCGCAAACGAGGCGATCAGCAGCACCTCGAACCAGACGTACATGTTGAAGATGTCCCCCGTGATGAACGCCCCGTTGATGCCCATCAGCAAGAGGTGGAACAGAATGTGGAAGCCAAAGCGCTCGCGCGTCTCATCAATGGCTGCAAGCGCGTAGATGGCCACGGCGAGACCTACGAAGCCCGACACGGCAATAAGCGCAGCACTGAAGTGATCGGCCACCAGCGTGATGCCGAACGGGGCCGGCCAGTTCCCCATCTGCGCTGCGAGAATGCCGTGGGATTGAACCTGATAGACCAGAGCGCCCCCCACTCCGAGCATCACAGTCGCCCCCAGCACGCTGAGTGCCCGCTGCACCCGGGGGTAATTTCGGGCAAGTAACGCCGCCATGCCCGTAATGGCGGGCACCATGATGGGGAGAACGAGAAGCGTGTTCATACGGCGAAGAGCTGAGCGTGAAGAAAAACAGCCGGGCGAGGCGAGAGTTAGGCCGGAAGACGCTTCGTTTCGTCATAGACGTCGAGTGTATCGGACGGCTCGGAGCCGCGCACCTCGTCGGACTCGATGGTCTGGTTGGCTGCGAAATTACGGTAGACCAGCACGAGGGTGAAGGCCAACAGCCCGAAGCTGATCACGATGGCCGTAAGAATGAGGGCCTGCGGCAACGGATTGGCGTAGGCTCCCTCCAACACCTTCTGCCCCTTCGGAATGACCGGAGGTCTTGCACGGGTAAGCCGCCCCATCGCAAAGATGAGGAGATTCACCGCATTCCCGAGAATGATGAGCCCGATGACGAAGCGCAGAAGATTGCGCCGCATCAGCAGATAGAAGCTCGCGGCGAGGAGCGCCCCGCACACGACGGAAATTATCAATTCCATGCCAGCCTCAGCTCAGATGCTACCAAGTGTCGCGAAATAGAATACGTGACCCATCTCGTCACGCAGGCCCCCGAACACACACCGCTCGTTATTCCTCAACGAGTCCTGGCAACCGGTCCTCGACCGAAAACACCATCAGCAGCACCGTGCCCACGACCACCAACATGACGCCCAGGTCAAAGAGGAGTGCGGAGCCCAAATGGAAATCGCCAATCAGTGGCAGGTGCGGATGCAGCCACAAACCGGTAAGGAAAGGCTTTCCCAGAGCAAGCGCCAGTAGGCCTGCTCCATACGCACACGCGAGCCCGAGGCCCAGTAACGTCTGTGGATCGACGTACAAGACCTCCCGCGCACGAGTGACCCCCGCCGCAAGGGCATACAGGACGAACGCACTCGCGGCAACGAGCCCACCGACAAAGCCGCCGCCCGGCAGGTTGTGCCCTCGAAGCATCATGAACATAGCGAAGAGCAGGAGCAACGGCACCAGCAGCCGAACCGCTACCCGCAAAATAAGGGAGTAAATCATTGCCGCAAACCGTACTACCGAAGGGAAATTCTCTCGTCCTCAACTTCAATCAGCAGTCTCATTCTCTTCCGCTTCCTCCTCAGGTTCTTTCTCATGCGCAATCCGCCGCGGCATCCGCATCAGCACGTACACCCCGAGGGCCGCAATCGTAAGCACCGTAATTTCGCCCATCGTGTCAATTCCCCGAAAGTCGACCAGGATGACGTTGACCACGTTGTGCCCCAGCGCCTCCGTGTAGCTATTCCCCGCCAGATACTCGCTCACGCGTCTGTCGAGCGGCACGTCCACGATGGTGCTCATGATGATGGTATAGAGTGCCCCACAACCCAACGCCACCGCTCCATCGCGCACCTGAACGCCGAGAGAATCTTCGCCCTCGATTCCCGGGAGGTGGATAATCACGATGACGAGAAGAATGAGCGTCAGCGTCTCGATCGCGAACTGCGTCATCGCCAGGTCCGGCGCCCCGAAGAGCAAGTAGATTAGCGCCACTCCGTACCCACCCACACTGAGGGCCAGGATGGCAATAAAGCGACCCTGCGTCCGCACCGCGACAATCGCCGAGAGCACGATGAGACCGGCCAACGCCGCCTCATAGTAGGCCACTTCTCCTTCAAACGTAGGCCATCCAAGTTGCGCCTCGAACGCGAGTCCGCCCCCCACGAGCACAATCAGCGAGGTGAAGATAGCGAAGAGATACCACCGGAAGCGTCCATTCTGGAAGAGCGTCGTGATGCCTTGACTGAACCGGGCGAGCCCGTACAGTCCGCGCTCGAACACGCGCCCCGGGACCTCGCCAAAGGCAGTGCCCAACGCGGCCATTCCCCCACTTTCCTGAATCGTCTCCCAGGCCGCGTACACCGCGAAGCCCAGCGCGAAGGTCACCAGACTCGCCATTAGCGCCGGACTGAAGCCGTGCCAGAGGGCGAGGTGCAGCTCGTGCGATTCTTGGAGAATGCCCGTTTGCGCGGCCTGGAGCAGCGAATGATCGATGAGGGCCGGATACACCCCGAACGCGAGGCCGAGCACTCCCAGCACGAGCGGCCCCAGCCACATGCTCACCGGTGCTTCGTGCGGCTCTCGGGTAAACGCCCCCTTCCGTTCCCCGATGAACGGCTTCAGCCCTACCACGAGCCCCGCCCCAACGAGCGCCACATTCGACAACACACTCACGCCCAGAAGCAGCATGCCGAAGGACTCGGCGTGAAGGGCCGCTTCGTAGGTCATCTCTTTGCCGATAAACCCAAAGAGCGGCGGAATGCCGGCCATCGAAAGGCCCGTGGCCACTGCTCCTGCCATCGTCCAGGGCATGGCCTCCCGCAGCCCCCCCAGCTCCCGAACGTTTCGGGTGCCGGTCTCATGATCGACACTCCCGGCCATCATAAAGAGCCCGCCCTTGTAAAGAGCGTGTACGACCGTAAAGGTCACCATCGCCGTGATGGCCTCCTCTCCCCCCACCCCGAGCAGCATCGTGAGGAGGCCGAGAACCATGACCGTCGTGTAGGCCAGAATTTGCTTTAAGTCCGTATAGCGGAGGGCGAGCCACGCGCTCATGAGCATCGTAAAACCGCCCACGATGCCGAGGGTCCCCTCCCACACCGCCGTGCCCCCCAGCACAGGACTCAACCGAGCAAGCAGGAAGACGCCCGCTTTCACCATCGTGGCCGAGTGGAGGTAGGCACTCACCGGCGTGGGTCCGGCCATCGCCGCCGGCAACCAGAAGTGAAAGGGAAACTGTGCAGACTTCGTAAATGCCCCGGCGCACACCAAGATGAAGATGGCGAGGTAATAGGGATGTGACTGCACCGTCGCGCCCATCGACAGCATCTGACTAAACTCCAGCGTGCCCGTCACCTGCCCGAGCAAAAGCAATCCCCCGAGGAGCGCGAGTCCGCCCCCGCCCGTCACGACCAGGGCCTTGCGAGCCGCCACACGGGATTCTTCCTCCGAGTGGTAAAACCCGATGAGGAGGTAAGACGTGAGGCTCGTGAGCTCGAAGAAGATGAAGAAGACGAAGATGTTGTCCGCCAGCACGAGCCCAAGCATCGCCCCCATAAACGAGAGGAGCTGCACGTAGAAGCGGCCCAACTGCTCGTGATGCTGGAGATATCCGCCCGCATACACGACGATCAGCGTGCCGATGCCCGTCACCAACAGGGCGAAAAGCAGACTCAACCCGTCAAGGTAAAACGAGAGCGGCGTGTTGAACGACGGCAGCCACGGAACCGACTGACGAACCGTCTCCCCGTGTGCGATGGCCGGCAGCTGGCGTGCAAAAAAGACGAACACGCCCAGCGGAAGGAGTCCCAAGATCCAGCCTGCTGCCTGCCGCGACACCCGAACCACGAGCGGGGACAGCGCAGCACCAAGGAAGATACCGAGAACGGCAAACAGCATGAAAAACGGTTCCTCTTATCGCTATGCTCAGGACTCCGGGCGGTAGGGGCAGTCGAGCCTATGACACTTCAACCTGGAATGTACGAGTCATGAGCTCCAGGGAGTGTAACCACACAAGAATTTCCGAAGAGCACGACTCATAATACATGGACTCATGACCCATAACTCATGACTCCCCCTCTCCCTCCCGCTGCAGAGTGTCATAGTTCACTTCCCAGTTGTCAAACGCCGTCCCGTCCCAAAGGGGCACTCCCCCCAAATATCCAGCCCGTCCAATCATGTGGGCCGATACAGGTGCCGTAAACAATACAAAGAGGAACGCCACAACGGCCCGCGTCGCCACACTTACGTCGGCAAAGGAAACTGCCGCCGAAATGAGAATGAGCCCGATGCCGAGAGTTCCGGCCTTCGTCAACGCATGCATGCGCGTGTATAGGTCGGGCAAGCGCAGCAAGCCAATGGCCGCCACCAACATAAATGCCGTGCCTCCAATCATGAGGAGGCCGGCCGCAATACTGCTCATGAATCCACGAGGGCTTCTCCGGAACGAACGCGTTCGATGTAGCGGGCCACCGCCACGGTCCCCAAAAAGGCGAGTAATCCTAGGACGAGGGCAGCGTCGATGAACGTCTCCTCTCCTACCAGGATCGCGTAGGTGGTCAAGAACCCCATCGCCAAGTACGCCACGAGATCCAATGCCACGACCCGGTCGGCCAGACTAGGCCCCCACAGCACTCGGAAAAGTGCTCCCAAAATCGAGAGACTAATCGCGGCGAGGGTGACGTAAATGGCCCACAGCAGCGGACCCTCAACGGTGATGACGCTCATGAGCCGAATGGGGCACCAGGAAAGCACACAGACGACGTAGGGACTTCGGCAGGAGATCTATACTAAAAGCTCAGGGGCAGAGAATCCAATCTTCTCCGACAAGTAGGCTTGAAATTTGACTTCCCTTCTCGCCGACTTGGGTACTTCATCAAGTTGCTTCTTTGAAGCGAACTCAAGATCCCTCTGCTCGAAATGACGTGCTGTATTATCGGGATGTTGAATTCGATTATCCCAAAAAAAAGACGACGGTGTACTGGCTGCCAAATAAAAATGGGGTGACCGTCGACCGGCCACCCCAAGGAATGCTGTCATATTCGGACGGCTATGAATGCCGTCGGAGCATGCTACGCAAGCACGTCGTCGTAATTGTCATTCACTGCGTCCCAGTCAATGACATTCCACCAGGCGTCGACGTACGTACCGCGCTCATTCTGGTAGTTGAGATAGTAGGCGTGCTCCCAAACGTCAATGCCGAGAATGGGCGTATCCCCGTCCATCAGCGGGTTGTCCTGATTCGGCGTGTCGGTGACGGAGAGATCGCCGTTCGGCTGCGCCACGAGCCAGGCCCATCCGCTGCCGAAACGCCCGGTGGCGGCGGCGGTGAATTCGTCCTGGAAGTCGTCGAACGACCCAAACTGCTCGTCGATGGCGTCGCCGAGATCGCCCGTCGGCGTGCCGCCACCGTCCGGCGACATGATATTCCAGAAGAGACGATGGTTGTAAAAGCCACCACCGTTTTGCCGTACGCCCGTGCGCACGTCGGCCGGAAGGCTATCGACGCCCGCCAGCAGCTCTTCAATCGAGTGATCCTGGAGATCGCTGTGGCCCTCCAGGGCGTTGTTTAGTTTGCGGGTGTAGCCCGCGTGGTGCTTGTCGTGGTGGATCCGCATCGTTCTACCGTCGATGTGCGGCTCCAGCGCGTCGTAGTCATAAGGCAGATCGGGAAGCTCAAAAGCCATGAGTGGATCGGAAGTTGGTTTGGAGAAGGTCTCTACTCGTCCTGCTGAATGCGGAACGGCCCAAAATTCCCTTTTGTTTTCCGAAAGGCAGGATCCTCATACGCCTTTCGGCGCGAAGAAGTAAGCGGAAGATCTTTTCTTTGAAAACCCACACTACAGCGTTCGGAGCAACACGCTCCCAGCCCACAGAAAGAACGCGGCGTAGAAGACCGCGCCCACCCACTGCCACCGCTGGGCCCGCGCGGCCATTCGCCGGCCTTCCAGTACCCGGCTGTACGCCGTGCACGCCCCGCCCCCTCCGATGAGGCCCAGCCACGCGGCATTTCGGTAGTCTCCCCAGTAGACCAACCACGCGATCCCGAGAACGAGCCCGGCGTAGACGGCTGCGACGGTCGGCCAGTGGAGCGGTCGGTCGGTAGACGACTCGCCGTTGGATTCCATTTCGTTCAGGCCACGCTGTGAATAATCACTGCTGTGCCTCCGGAAACTGCACCACCACCTTCCCCATACTCGCCCCACTCTGGAGGTACTCCACGGCGTCCGGGATCGCCTCTATGCCCTCAAAGACACGATCGTCAATCCGCACGTCGAGGACCCCGCTTCGCTGCCGCTGCATGAGTTTCTTCATGTGGACCTCGAAGTGTGTGGCGAAGTGGGGCAAAAAGAACCCGTGGATGGAGGCCGACCTTCCAATCAGATCCGTGTAAATCCGCTCCCGTGTGATTTTCTCGGGGCCGTCCTCGTATTCGCTCACGTATCCAATCGAGAGCAGACGTCCGTGGCGCCCGAGATGCTGTACACAGGTGTCGAAGAGGGGGCCGCCCACGGCTTCGTAGACCAGATCGAGCCCATCGGAATACTCTTCGTCGAGCACCGCGGCCACATCTTCTGTACGGTAGTTGATTGGCCGGTCGCATCCAATCTCTTCAAGAAACGCAGCCTTCTCGTCGGTGCTGCAGGTGCCAATGACGTGATTGCCCGCAAGCCGGGCCAGCTGCACCGCGTACTGTCCGGTCCCTCCCGCCGCGGCCGTCACCAGCACGGTTTCGTCGTTCCCAAGATTGCCCACTTCTTCCAGCGCAATAGAGGCGGTGAGGCCGCTCACCATGATGCTCAATGCTTCGGGCGACGGCTTCGGGACCGGAATCGCATTACTTTCGTGAACGAGGTGGTACTCCCGGTAGCCGCCTCCGAGCGTACTCGTCACGACTGCGTCACCGACCTCTGCCTGACGAACCTTGTCGCCCACGGCAATCACCGTGCCCGTGGCCTCCACGCCGAGGTCCAACGGAAGGGTGGCGTCCGCGTCGTATCGCCCCGCGGTGATATTCACGTCGGTCGCGTTCACTGCCGCGTAGCGATTCTGCACGAGGAGCTCGTGGGGCCCAGGGGAGGGACGCTCCTCTTCGACGACCTCGGCAGCCTCCCGGAAGTCGGTGCTGAAGGTAGAGGCAACGAGCTTTTTGTAGGTCTCAGCCATAAGCGGACGGACATCCAGGTTCGAGTTGAACGGCGTTCGATCAAACGAAGGAGTACACCGAGAAAATGTTACGTCTCGCCTTCGAAATAGGGGCGCTCGAATTGGAATTTTGGTTCAACGAAACTCGTCGTAACGCCGAATCCAAAGTCATCCCCTGAATTCGCCTCACTTCGATTCTTGTTCCGAACCTCTTTCGGTGAAACGGTCCCATCGACATCCACCGCCAACGAAAAGAGCCGGGAGAACTGTGCCTGCCCCAGTTGGCCGCCACCGGCCTGCAGGCCTGGAATGAGGCAATTCCCCCAAAATCACCGTCGGCAGGCCGTCCTACCGCCTGCGTAGCTGAATGCGTCCCTCTTCAGAGGAGAGTCGAAGCAATGCCCCCCCACCCTCCACAGAGCCCTGGTATTGCCCTTCTTCATCTTGAAGGGACTCAATAGTAAAGTCGCTCTGGAACGTCGCGTCCTCTCCCAATTCCGTCGAGAGATCGAACCCGACGTCGGACGGCAAACTGAGCTGGACCTGCCCCTCGTAAGTCTCGACCGTCGTGGTGCCGAGGGAATCGACGGCCGCTTCTGCATGCCCCTCATGGGTGTCCAGCCGGAGCCGCCCACGAAGTCCCTCCGCGTCCAGAGTGCCCTCCTGAGTATCCACTTCCACGTCGCCCGTCACGTCCGTGAGGGTCAACGCGCCCTCGTGAGCATCCATCCGAACAGTGCCCTGATGGTCCTGCACTGTCACCGCCCCCTCTTCTGAGTCCACCTGTACCGACGCGGCGAGCCCGGTCACGTCAACAGACGACTCCTCGTCCTCGATCACGACACTAACCGAGGCCGGGATCCGAACAGTGTAATGCACCTCGGGGTGGACGACCCCGTAGCCGTACAGCTCCGGACCGAACGACCACCGGTGCTCAATCTGCTCGTCATTGCTCGCAAGCGAGAGCCGCTGGTTGAACGAATCAACGTCGATGGTCGTCTGCTCGATAATCTCACGAGCTTGTCCCGACACGATGCGGACCGCATACGCCACAGAATCGCGGCTCCACGCCGTGACGGCAATGCTGCCCTGCCAATTTTCGATTGCCAGGGTGTTCGGTACGTCCGAAAGTGTGTCTCGCACCGTGCGCTCGTACGGCTGAGCGTCAGCGGTAGGAACGACGACTCCTCCAACAAGAAGTCCGAAGACAAGAATCAGAGTCCGATGTACCATAATGGTCAACGAATTTTCGGAAATGTCGATAAGCATCGTGCAGTGCGTGAGTCGTCAACAGCAAACGAGATGTGAACGCCCCGTCTCGATAAAGAATTACGAGCCCTCCCCGTCCCCCTCCGTCACCGCCGTCAGGTTATCGTCGGTCTCCCGGTCGATGAGCAGCGTGTACGGATCCACACCGGCCCGAGCGGGCTCCTCGTCGACCGTAACGGTGATGGTTTGCTCCCCGTCCGTAAGCCGATGCTTCTGCCGATAGAGCGTCTCCTGGTCATCCGCGCCCACGTCGGCCGCCGTCGCAAACACACCGACCTCCACCACGTCGTCCATCGGCACTTCTTCGGGCGAGCCCCCCAGGCTGTCGACCTGCTGCTTGCGGGCCTGCACCGTGAGATTTACACGGTAGCGGCCGTCGTCGGTCTCCGTGTAGGTCGCGTTCGTCGCACGGTTGTCGTAGATCGTAATCTTGCGGAAGCGATCGCTCACGAACCCCTTTAGCGAGTCGGGCGCGGCGGCCTCAAAGCGCTCCACCAGCGCCTCCGAGGTCGTGAAGGGCGGCGTCTCGTAGCGGTGCTCCTGCAGAAACTCCCGCAGCACGCGGTTGACCGTCTCCTCCCCCAGGTACTCCTTCATAGCATACATCACCACGGAGCCCTTCCGGTAGTGAATGTACTGCTGGTTCGACGCCACGTCCATGAGGGGCCGTTCCTCCCGCGACTCCGTGCTCCGCCCACTCAGATAATCGTCGAGTTCATACTCCAGGAATCGCTTCATCTTGTCGCGCCCGTAGGTGTCCTCCATCACCATGAGCGCACTGTACTGGGCGAGCGTTTCCACGAGCATCGTGGCGCCCCACACCGGTCCGCTCACAATTTGGTGGGCCCACCACTGATGTCCCATCTCGTGCGCCGTGACGTAGTAGGGATAATCGATGTCCGTCTCCGGATCGACGCGGGCGATGAACCCGATGCTCTCCGAGTACGGAATCGTGCCGAGGAAGGACTGCGCGAACGTCGCGTACCGCGGGAATTCCGCAATGCGCACCTCTTCGCTCTGATACGGGCCGAAATGTTCAGTGTAGTAGTCCAGCGATTTCTTGGTCGCCTCCATCATCCGGTCCACGTTGTAGTCATGCGACGGGTGATGGAAAATCTCGACGTCGACCGGCCGCCCGCGGTTGAGCGACGAATCGGACGGCGTCCAGGTCTCGCGCACCACGTCGTAGCGGGCGGAGAGGAACGAGAAGAAGCCGAGCGTCGGGGCCGTCGTCCGGAAGCGCACGTGCCGGCGCCCGTCCGCCGTCCACGAGGAGTCGCGCGTGCCCGGCGCCAGCGGAACCTGGTCGGCACTGGTGCTGACGGTGGCCTCGTAGTCGAGCCACGTCGCATCGCGGGACACGTAGGGCCGCATCCGGGCGGTGGTGTCGCTTCGGGGCTGCATCCGCGGCTCTTCGTCGAGCCCCTGCTCCTCGCGCTGGGAACGGGAGCTGAGCTCGGCATTCTCGTTGTAGCCGACGTGCGGGAGCACCTGACTGTTGATGAACGTGCCGTTGTAGACGACGGAGGTCTGGTTGCCGCTGTCCGTGAAGCCGTCGTTTCGAAGCCACACGTCGAAGTCCAATGTCGTCGTGTCACCCGGTGCCATCGGCGACGCGAGGTGGACGAGGCGCACGCCGTGCGAATCGTCGTGACGGGCCACCTCGGCCTCCCGTCCGAATGCCATCCGGTTCACCTCCAGGTCCGCAGGCGTTTCGACAAAAATCGTGTCGATGGCCACCTTCGTGTCGTTGACGATGACGTACTCGCCGGCCATCCGGGCGTCCCGTTCCTCCGGATAGAGGTCCACGTCCAGGTCCACCGCCTCGATGCGCGGCTGCGGCAGTTGGCCGTACCGCTCGTAGGTGGTCTCGTACTCCACCTGGAGGGCCGTTTGCTCGTCGCTGGTGCGGAAGGTATTCCACACCGTGGTATTGAGGTAGATGAAGCCGCCGGCCGCGAGCGCCACAGCGAGCGCCCCGCCCGCCGTACCGATCATAGCGGGCGAGAGCCGTTGCCGAGCCTTCTTGAGACGCATCGCGATCGTGGTGTCCTCGCCCCGCACCCAGGCGAGCCGCGTCAGGACCGCCATCAGAACGGCCACCGCCGCCCACAGCAGCTTGTACCAGGCAAAGGCCGTCGCAAAGTGGCCGTACCCGTTCATGTCGGAGTACGGCAGGCCGGGATCCGAGCCGTACTGCCAGAGGGAATGCTCGATGCCAAGCTGGCTGCTGAAGAGCAGGCCGAGGAAGAAGGCCACCATCACGAAGTGGCCGAAGTACTTGTGATTGATCACGGCGTGAATGGTGACCGCCAGTACGACCAGCAGCAGGTAGTCCACGAGCTGCGCCGCGTACAGGTCGGTGAAATAGAGCCCGAGATCGATGTCCGTGAACCCGTAGCTGAGCTGCGTCCCGATGCCAGTCACGAGAATCACGAGCATCAGCACGGCGCAGACGAGTCCGAGCCCTAGTCCCTTCGCCATCATCACGAGACTGCTCGGCAGCGGCAGGGCGTCTTGAATTTGCTGAATGTGAGCGTCGCGCTCCCGCCACACGAGCTCGCCGGCGTAGAAGGTGATGAGGATGATCATGAAGAGCGTAAACTGGCCGCTCAGCTGATCGAGCACGTGGTAGGTGACGGGCTGCACCGCCGTGCCGTACATTTGCCCGGCCTCTGAGGCCGCGATGACCAGAAAGATGACGCTCGCTCCCACGATAGCGTAGAAGTACACGTCGCGCACGACGTAGGTGAAGGACTGCCGGACCACCGACCAAAACTGGCGCCACCGCGTGCCCCAGCTCTCCGACAACGCTACGGTCGGGAGGTCTACACCGTGGATGAGCGACGTCGGCGCCACTTCTGCGAGTGACTGCGGGCCGTCGTCCGTCTCCTCCCCACTGCGCGTCGAGCCGCCCGACAGGTACGAGAACTGAAACGCCGCGTAGAGTCCTGCGATGAGAACGACGCCGACGCTAATCCACACGAGCCGATTCATGAGGACCATGCCCTCGAAGGGCACGAGCATAGCGTTCTGCTCCGCCACGGTCCAGTAGCGCGTCAGCTGCTGCGTGGGAATGAGGCCGAACGGATCGACGATGGACGCGACAGTGCTGTTGCGGATCGCATCGGCCCCCAGGAGAACGGCGGCGATGTTGTAGCCCATGAAGAGCAGCACGCCGCCAATGTAATTCGGCAGCATCTTTCGCGTGAGTGCCGGAAGCGCCACGAAGAGGCCGCCCACCCACAGCAGGTTGGGGAGGACGTACAACAGGTAGGGCTTGAGGTACGCCGACAGCATGAACGGCCCAAACTGGCTCGCATCCACCCAGGGCACGACCTCGCCCAGCATGAGCCCGCCCGTGAGGCCCGCGTAGAGGTACAGATGCACGATAATGGCCCCCACAAACCGACTGCCGAGGTACTGCGCCTTTGAGATCGGCGTCGTGAAAATCAGAGGATAGATGCCGCTCTCGTAGTCACGATACACCGACTGCCCCATGAACGGCGCCGTGAGAATGAGGCCCAATAGACTCAGGAACAGGGTAGACACGTTGAGGGCGAAGGGACTGTTGGCGTGCGTATTCGGCCCCATCCCGAAAATAACGACTGTGGTGTCCGAGAACGCGCCCCCCAGCGCATTCATCAGCAGAAAACTGACGCTGAAGAAGATGAGAAAGTAGACGTGTGTGGACATCTGCCGGAGGCGGTAGGAGACCTCCTGGCCGACGAGGGTGAAGAACATGGAGAGGGGACTGAGTCAACGTTGGAAAAGCGGTGCAAACCGGGACGTGTTGCGTATTGCGTGTTGCGTATCAGCTCTAGTGCTCAGTCAAGCTGAGGATGACGCGTGTTGAATTGTACTCTGTGCCCGAATCTTGCTTTCTGCTAAGTAATTACCGATTCGACGAGCAACGCTCAACCCGACACGGAAAACGTGACGCAGCACTAGTCGACGGAATACGCAATACGAAATACGCAATAGAAATTAGCTGACGGCGGGAGCCGGTTCGGGCTGCGCGCCGTCCTTCATCCGCGTAAAGTACACGTCCTCTAGATCCGGCTCGACAGACTCGAACGACTCGTGCGGCTGCTCGGCACTGTGGACGTGGATGACGGGACGGCCGGCCACGAGCTTCGTCGAGATGACGTCAAATTCCGCCTCGTGGTCGGGCAGCGTGTCTTTTGTGACCGTCTTGCGCCAGATCTGCCCGTCGAGGTCGGCGATGGCGGACTGCGGCTCGCCCTCAAAGATGATCTCGCCGGCACGAATGATGGCCATCTGCGTGCAGAGCTCCCGCACGTCGGCCACGATGTGGGTGGAGAGAATGACCACGCTGTCCTCCCCGATTTCACTCAACAGGTTGAGGAAGCGCACTCGTTCGGCCGGGTCGAGCCCAGCCGTCGGCTCGTCGACGATGATGAGCTCTGGATTGCCGATGAGAGCGACGGCAATCCCAAAGCGCCGCTTCATTCCCCCCGAGTAGCCCCCGAGTTTCTGATCGCGGGCATCCGCCAGATTTACCCGGTCCAGCAGCGCATCGACCACCTCCCGGCGCTTCGTCCGACCATCGATGCCCTTCAGCGTGGCGAAGTGGTCGAGGAGCGTCTCCGCCGTCACGTTGTCGTACACCCCCACCTCCTGCGGGAGGTACCCCAGGCGCTTGCGCAGGGCGTGCTCGTCGGCCAATACGTCGATGTCGCCGAGGTGGATGGAGCCGGTGTCGGGCTCCTGGAGCGTGGCCACCGTGCGCATGAGCGTGGATTTGCCGGCCCCATTCGGCCCGAGGAGCCCAAACATGCCGGGCGGAATCGTGAGCGACACGTCCTTCAGTGCCTGGGTGCCGTTCGGATAGGTCTTCGAGACGTTCTCGATGGTGAGCTGCATGAAAAATCGGTGCTATGCCAGAGAAGCGGTGAGAATTCCCAAGACTCGAACACGGGCGAATATCGCTCCCCACGGTAGAAGATGCGTGCAGTACGCTCACTCGTCCACGGGATTCGATGAATGCCCGCTTCGCAATAGACGAGGTGAGTTGTGTCAGGGGAAACGAAAAGCCAATTCTCGATTGGCGTACGCACTTCGCCTCCAAACCGTTACACATCATTCACGTGCGCCGACGCTGTAAAAAAGCGTGCACGATCGCCGTTCCCGCGAACCTTCTCAGGCAGGACAGGTGCAACAAAGCCCTTTCGTTTTCAGACCTCTCCCGCTGTTCATGGCACCTGACTCCACGGTCGAATCCCCGCTCCTCCAACTGACGGACGTGACCAAGACCTATCGCGAGGGCGACGCCGAGCGAGCCGTGCTCCGCGATCTGTCCCTGGCGCTGGCCCGCGGCACGACCGCTGTCCTCATGGGCCGAAGCGGCGCAGGCAAGAGCACCCTCCTCAACCTCATCAGCGGCATCGACCTGCCCACCTCGGGGCAAATTTCGATCGACGGCACGGAGCTCACAGAGCTGTCCGAAACCGACCGCACCCTCTTCCGGCGCCAGCACATCGGCTTCGTCTTCCAGTCGTTCAATCTCATCTCCACGCTCACGGTGGCGGAGAACGTCCTCCTGCCGCTCGAACTGGCCGGGGCAACGTCCGACGACGCCTCCCGGCGCGCGGAGGAAATCCTGGGACGGGTGGGACTGGCCGACCGCACCGACAGCTTTCCCGACCGCCTGTCGGGGGGCGAGCAGCAGCGCGTGGCCGTGGCCCGCGCCCTGGCCCACGACCCGCTCTTCGTATTGGCCGACGAGCCGACCGGCAATCTCGACTACGCGACCGGTCAACAGGTTCTCGCTCTCCTAAACGAGCTGGTAAGCGAAACCGGCACCACCCTCCTCATCGCCACCCACGATCGCGAGGCGCTCGACCGGGCCGACCGTGTGTTGCACCTGCGCGGCGGTGTGCTGCACGAGGGGGAACCAAGCTTTCTCGCGGAGGCTGCACATCCCTCTTCCGAGTAAGTCTTTCTCGACCTCCATCTGTATGGGAGTATGTGCGTGTGTGGGTACGAACGACTCGTCCTAAGTGACTTCCCCTTCAACTCCCACACGTACACACTCCCAAACCCCCACACTCGAAACCAGAATGTCTCTCCTCCAACGATCCAGCCGGCGCTACCTCACCCGTCACCCGTGGCTCATGGGCCTGTCGGTGCTGGGCGTGGCGATTGGCGTGGCCGTGGTGGTGTCGATCGACCTGGCCAATACGAGTGCCGAACGGGCCTTCCAGCTCTCGGCGGAGACGGTGACGGGCAAGGCAACGCACCAGGTCGTGGGGGCGGGCGAGACGCTGGACGATAACGTGTATCGTCAACTGCGGACCGAAGCCGGCGTCCGTCCATCCGCCCCCATCGTGGAGGGCTACGCCTCCCTCCAGCGCGGCGACCGGACGTTTCAGGTGGTCGGCATCGACCCGTTCACCGATGCCCCCTTTCGCCCCTACCTCGGCACCGGCGCCGGGGGCGACCTGGACCTCGGCACCTTCATGACGCAGGACGCCGCGCTCATGTCGGCTCCCACAGCGAAGGCGTTGGGCGTAGCCTCCGGGGATACATTGGACATCCAGATTGAGGGCACGACGCAGGAGGTGCTCCTTGCCGGTGTCATCAAACCGGAGGACGAACGGACGCGTCGGGCTGTGGCCAACTTGCTCGTGGTGGACGTCTCCACGGCGCAGCAGCTTTTCGACATGCAGGGCGTACTCAGCCGCATCGACCTCATCCTGCCGTCCGACGACGCGGCGCAGACCACAGCCCTGGACCGCATCCGCGCCACGCTGCCGGAGGGCGCCCGCGTGCAGCGCTCCGACACCCGGACGCAAACGGTGGAGCAGATGACGCGGGCCTTCGAGCTGAACCTGACGGCTCTGAGCCTGCTGGCGCTCGTGGTCGGGGCGTTCCTCATCTACAACACGATGACGTTCTCGATCGTGCAGCGCCGCAATCTCATCGGGCGGCTGCGGGCACTCGGCGTGACGCAGCGGCAGATCTTCGGCCTCGTGATCGGCGAGGCGGCGATTCTCGGCGTCGTAGGCACCGGCATCGGCCTGCTGCTCGGCATCGTCCTGGCGTCGGGCCTCGTGCAGCTCCTGGCGCAGACGATCAATGATCTCTATTTCGTCGTGCAGGTGAGCGAGCTGTCGATCACCCCGTGGATCCTGATGAAGGGGAGCCTGCTGGGCATCGGCACGACCATCCTGGCCGCACTTCCGCCGGCCCGAGAGGCCACGAACGCGCCCGTGAGTACGGTGCTGCGGCGCTCCACGCAGGAGACCAACGTGCAGGCGCTGGCGCCCTGGCTTGCAGGGGGCGGCGTATTGCTGGGGGCGCTGGGCGTCGTCCTGCTGATTGCCACTGAGCAGAGCATCATCGTCAGCTACGCGGCGCTGCTGTGCCTGCTGGTGGCGGCGGCGCTCGTCACTCCCCTGGCCGTGATGGGTCTAGCGAGAGCCTTCCGTCCCCTCCTCGACCGCCTCTTCGGCGTCCTGGGACGCATGGCGGCGCGGGGGGTGGTCACGAGCCTCAGCCGCACCGGCGTGGCCATCGCGGCGCTCATGGTGGCCGTGGCCGCGACAATCGGCGTCGGCCTCATGATCGACAGCTTCCGAGGCACCGTAGAGGACTGGCTCACCCAATCGCTCCAGGCCGACGTGTACGTGCAGCCGCCGAGCCTCGTCTTCCGCCGCTCCACCGCCACGCTCGACTCGACGGTCGTATCTCGTCTGCGGGCGATGGAAAACATTGCAGGTGCGTACTCCGTCCGGCGCGTCTCCGTCCAGGCGGACGTTGGACCAACGGAGCTCGTGGCCATCGAACCCGGCCCCGAAACGCCGGACGTATACCGCTTCAAGGTCGGCGACCCGGACACAATCTGGCCGCAATTTCGCAGCAGCGCCACGGTCTTCATCTCCGAGCCTTATGCCTACCGCCACGACCTTGCCGTCGGCGACACGGTGCGGCTGCAGACGGATCGCGGACGGGTGCCCTTCCCCATCGAGGGCATTTACTACGACTACGGGTCGGACCGGGGGGTCGTGATGATGAGTCGCGGTACGTACGAGCGCTATTACGACGACGATGGTGTCTCGGGCTTGGCATTCTATGCCGCAGAGGGCACGAGCGTAGAGGCTCTCATTTCCGACATGCGGGCCGAGGTGCAAGGGCTGCAAGACGTCATCATTCGCTCGAATAAGTCCCTGCGAGAAACGTCCCTTCAGGTGTTCGACCGCACGTTTACCATCACGACGGTGCTGCGCATCCTCGCCATTGTTGTGGCCTTCATCGGGGTACTGAGTGCGCTGATGGCGCTGGAGCTGGAGCGGCGGCGCGAGATGGGCGTGCTGCGCGCTACGGGCATGACTCCGTGGCAATTGGGCGGATTCGTGACGCTCGAAACGGGCCTGATGGGGACCATCGCCGGTCTGCTGTCCCTCCCGCTCGGCTACGCGCTGGCCTACGTTCTCGTCTTCGTCATCAACAAGCGCTCGTTCGGGTGGACCATGCAGCTGAGCGTGTCGCCGGACATTCTGCTCCAGGCCCTTCTCCTGGCCATCGGTGCGGCCCTTCTCGCGGGCCTCTATCCGGCGTGGAGCATGGCACAGGCAAGCCCCGCCACGGCGCTGCGAGACGAGTAGGCCTGCCAAATGAAGTCAGAGACAGGGTCTACCGCAACTGCTCGTACAGCACGTCGAGCAGCACCTCGTGGTAGTCCA
>JAHENZ010000032.1 GCA_018609755.1 Salinivenus sp.
CTGATGATGGTGTTTTCTCTGCTACTCAAGAGCATCCTAAGGTTGATCTTGCTGATTTTAATCAATCCGGATATAATGCCTGGAAAGTTAGTACAACTCCAAGTACTGAAGCCAATATCCAGAATGGCCAATATAATGAAGTACATGTATATGCAAGTGCCGGAGGGGCAGGAGTAGATAATCCAGCAAAGTTTGAAATGACTTTCCATTATAGTGATAATACTACTTCTACAACTACAACTTTTACTGTGCCTGATTGGTATTCGGACGTATCTACAACGGATTCTCGATATTATCTCAGGGATGATATGGACCGCTATGAAATTGATGCAGCTAGCTATGATAATAGAGATGCTTTCGCAGTTTACGGATTTCGTGCCTCAGCTAATTCGTCAAAAACATTAACAAAAATAACTATTAACGTGACTACTAATGATGCAGGTACCTTTGGATTTTTTGGGGGATTAGCTACTACTGAAGCAACACAATCAGATCTCACTGTAAGTACAGATGGAGTTAATAATATATCATCAAATTCCGCTACAGGCAATGGAACCATATCGGATCTTGGTGCCGGGAATGTTACAAGCCATGGAATTTGCTGGAATAGTACCGGCTCTCCTACAACATCAGATAATACTAACGATCTCGGATCAACGTCCTCTACTGGTTCTTTTTCAGCAGACATGACAGGTCTTTCTTCTGGGAATACTTATTACGCAAGGGCTTATGCGACAAATAGTAATGGTACAAGCTATGGAAGTGTAGTTAGTTTTACCACAAGTTCAAGTTCTCCTCCTACGGTATCAACAGAATCAGTAACAAATATTTCTACAACTTCGGCTACAGCCAATGGAGAAATCACGGATTTAGGTACATCAAATATAAATTCCCATGGTTTTTGCTGGAATACAACAGGTTCTCCTACAACCTCTGATAATACCACAGATCTCGGTACCAGATCCACAACGGGTTCTTTTTCATCAAATATTTCTGGTCTAAATGAGGGAACAACATATTACATTAGGGCCTATGCTACAAATGATGATGGAACTGATTACGGAAGTACCTATAGTTTTCAAACCGACTATGAACCAACTGTGAGTACAGAATCTATGACTAATGTATCTACAACTACTGCAACTGGCAATGGTGATATTTCGGATTTAGGTAAACCAGATCCTAATTCCCATGGAGTATGCTGGACAACCTCAGGAACACCTACAATATCAGATAATTCAACTGATGAAGGACCTACCTCGTCGACAGGTACTTTTTCATCTGATATGTCAGGCCTTAATGAGGGTACTACTTATAATGTTAGAGCTTATGCCACCAACGATGCTGGCACCGCTTATGGGGGGACAATCACCTTTACTACAGACTATCCACCTACTGTTAATTCAGATTCAGTAAATAATGTTACTACAAGTTCAGCTACAGGCCATGGTGATATATCGGACTTAGGTAAGCCCGATGCAACTTCCCATGGAGTTTGTTGGTCTACTTCAGGAACTCCGACAACTTCAGATAATTCTACTGATGAAGGTACTCCTTCTACAACAGGTCCTTTTTCATCAGATATGTCAGGCCTTAATCAAGGTACAACTTATTACGTTAGAGCTTATGCAACAAATGATGCTGGCACCGCTTATGGCAGCGAGATGGAATTTATGACAAATTATCCACCCACAGTCAGCACAGAAGAAATAGTGAACAAACATGAAGATTATGCTACAGCAAAGCTTGAAATATCAGATACAGGCAAGCCCAATCCAACTTCCTACGGAGTATGCTGGAATCAGAGTGGTAACCCCACTATCTCGGATAATAGTACAGATGAAGGAGCCACTGATTCCATAGGTACGTACCATACCAATATGACAGGTTTAGAATACGATTCAACTTACTACGTAAAGGCCTATGCAACAAATACAGCAGGAACCAGTTATGGTAATCAGATATCTTTTACACTCAAGCCCGATACAACTACAACCCGGGGTCAACTAATACCCAAAAAGGTACCGTTAACCTCTGTATTAAACACATCGGACGGGGACCAATATATTCTTCAATCCTTTGTATTGGAATTAAGAGAAGGAAGCTGGACAAATGCTGCAACAATAAAATTCGAACTACCAGAAGGTATGAGCATAGCAGATTTTGATAATGATGGACAATACATTGATGAAATTAATGCAATTTATAAAAACGTTGATGGCTCTTCTTTTGATTTTTCTGCTTCAACTCCAGATAATAGGACTGTAAACCTGGAAATTTCTAATCATATTCCAGAAATAGAGGACAAAATTTCCATGTTCTTTCCGGCCACTGTAACTAACAAGGAGCTCACGTCTGGTGATAAACAAGAATATAGAATAGAGTATAGTCCGACTGACATAGAAGATGATCATCCCAATATAACTTACGTAGACAATGCTCCTATGTTTACTGAGTTTGCTAATAACTATAAGGTAAATGCAGATATAGCAGATACAAGTAGCCGAAGAGGTAAATATTATCCTTCTGATAAATCAAAAGCAATGGATTCAACTGCTGCAAGTGTAACTGAAATTTTGCCTAATGTAATTCTCGATTTACAAAACGATTTAGAAGCAGCTCATCTTCAGGTAATATCAAGTGAGAACGACTGGAATGAAATCAATCTTGATCAACAAGAATATACACCGGAAGTAAGGTATAAACTTTGGGCTTCCCAGAAGGCAAATTTAAACAGAATAAAAAATGCTCCGGATGCCTTCGTACCCATAGCAATCAAACAGCCTGATGAAGGTATCAACAATAATACAGCTGGTCAGATATGTGATGTGGTAGCAGATAAAGATTATTTTTCCAATACCCTTTTAGATGTAACAAATTTTGAGGAAGGCACCTGGTATTTTTACCTGACAACTAATATGACCAGAGATTGGGTGGTAGGCAGAAGTGATTCAGTAGAGATAAGACACCAACCAGTATTTCATTATAGTGATGAAAGTTTCAAGCAGGATGGAGCAGGTGGTGTATTGGATTATGATGGTGATGGTTCTTATAGTTTATCAGAAGATGGAGATGATAATGTACCAGAGATGTATCTTGAGTCAGGTGGAGGAGTAGCTAAAGATGGCAACTGGGTTGACGATCCAAATACCGATGTATCAAATTACGATAATGTAAATATGCACTGGGAAGTAGATGATATAGATGATAATGCAGATGTATCGATATATCTGTCAGAGGATTATAATATTGAGACACGATCAGAGCTGCAAAATAACGCTACTGAAATTTCACCGGATAATTTAAAAGAAGAAGGCAACAGGACTGAACATCAAGCAGAGAAGTATAATTTTGATATCAATCCTGATCAGTCTTCAAAATTTCCAGAAGGCAAGTATTCAGTATACCTTCTGGCAGAAGATGATAACAATTACAATATATACCAATTAAAACAAAAAAATGGTGATAGTTATACATTGCATGTCATGCACTTTCCCTATATCCAGTTTCAGAGCATAAACTCCAATATAGTAAGTATATACGATAGTTTGGATAATAAGCTTTTACTCAATTCAGCCAAACATAAGATATTTACTATAAATTGGAGCACCCCTTCTTCCTTGAGTGATAATACTGAGATAGATTTGTATGCGATTGACAAAGAGTTAAATAACAAGGAATACACAGGATATGATTCAGATATATATGAAGTAGAACCAACTGCTTTAGATAAGTCCGTTTCCGATCCAGAAGTTGAAGCTGTGCATATAGCTTCCTATCAAGGTGATGATACAAGCAGCCATAGCTGGAATTTCAGAAATTCAGGCCTGATCGCTGATTCCAGTTTTAATATTTACGGTTTAGTGGAGGATGGAGACCAGGCTCAGATAATTGAATATCCAGATGAACCAACAGCACCTTTACTTAATAAATCCTCACAAATAGAATCAAATATAGGTTCTATTAGCATGAGTGAAGTTTCAGGTACGGATACAGATAATGATGAATTCAATCTTAAATTTTCTATAACTCATGATACCTATTTCATGGGTAAGAGCACAGTGAATGATAGGATAATAAAGTTAGATGGTAATGACAGATACAAATTAAGATGGAAGACAGTTGACAAAGAAGATGATTATATACCTGCAGCAATAGCCCTGGTAAAAGATAGCCTTGATATGGATATTCAGGACACAACAGATATAAGTAATACCGAGGGTTGTTACTGGCTTACAACAGAATCAAGTGGAGAATATAATGATAGTTCCTATGTTAATTTAAAGGAAGAAAGCTATACAACCGACTTAAGGCATATAAATAGTAATACAGCAGGAGATAATATTTCACCACAGGGAGATTTCAATATATACTATTTTTACGATGATTCAGATAATGATGACTTAAGTTCGGTGCAGACAGGTAGTGAAGGTAAAATTCATATAGATCGTTACAATGCCTATCAAAATGATTTTGAACTGAGTCCCAACCGTGTTTTAATAGAGCAAGGAGACACAGCGGAGATTTCTGTATATGGCAAAGGTTCTGCTGAATTTGAAAATATACTTTCAGTAGGAATTAATATACC
>JAHENZ010000033.1 GCA_018609755.1 Salinivenus sp.
GGCCTCGTCCTGGCGGGCAGCGTAGCGGGCGTAGCAAATACGCTCGCGCCGGCGGTCACCTACACGGCCATTACCCTTCAGTACTACAACCTGATCGAGCAGAAGGAACAGGTGAGCCTCCAAGAGGAGGTCGGGCGTATGGAGCAAGAAGCAGCACACTCCACAGCAGACTCGTCCGCCGAGATCACTCAGACGACGGCGACTGCCGACCGCGATTCAGACGCGGAGTCCGAGACACACGAATCGGAGCGGGCATCCCCTGACGTAGGATCAGACGACGATAGGCGCTGGAAAGGCACGGAGCCTAGTGAATAAACGCCCTCCCCCGAGCTGAAGCGACGCCCGTGTCCGGTTTCTCTTTCGCAACGCCCATGCCCCGAGTGAGCCGTCTGGCGCTGATCTGCCTGCTCGCCGTGGGCGTGCCGTCACACTCCGCGGCCTCCGCCCCAACGACCCGCCTCGATTCGTCGACGGTCGCCGTCGACTCCGGTCGCGTCGATGTGCGTTCCCCTTCCGACACCCTCCTCGCGCGGTTCCGTGCCGACCCGGCCTTCACGTACGATGAACCCGAGGGGTGGACCTGGTGGCGCGATTTTCGACGCTGGGTGCGGGCCCAACTGGCCCGGTTGTTCGGGGGAAATGCCGTGGGGGGAGACGTACTCCAGTTTGTCTCTTATCTCTTCCTCGCGATCCTCGTGGGCTACGCCGCCTACAGGCTCATACAGCTCCGCTCCACCGCCCGTGCCCCCGGACGCACGAGCCCGGACACGATCGCTCATCCCCAAACGGCCGAAGAGATGCACGCCATCGACTTTGACGCCCGTCTGGAGGCGGCCGTGGCCGACGACGACTATCGCCGGGCCGTGCGTCTCCTCTACCAGAACACCCTGCAACGGCTCGACCGAGTCGGGGCCGTCTCGTGGCGGCCCGGCAAGACCAATCGCGCGTACGTAAACGAGCTGAGCGACGATCTCCGACCCGCCTTTTCGACGCTGACGCGCCTCTTCGAGCGTGTCTGGTACGGGGGAGCCACGGTCGACGCCGAGCGGTTCAGGCCCCTGCGCGCGCAGTTTGAGTCGTTTTGGGCCCGCGTTCCGTCCTCGGAGCAGGGAGCGCCCAATCCAAGTGCGTCGTCTGCCCCAACGACCCGCGATTCCCACACTGCAGACCGCTCCGCATGACCCCTCGCGAATGGCGATACGCATCAATCCTGGGAGCGGCGGTGGTCCTGGCCGTCGCCCTGCCCTGGCTGAACCCCGATCCGGTCGACTGGTCGGACAGCTTCGAGCGAGGGGACACCCGCCCGTACGGCAGCCGTGTCTTGTTCGAGAGCCTTCCGGCCCTCTTTCCCGCCTCCGATACCGTCCGCGCCGTCCCCGTAACGCCCTACCTGCACCTCCGGAACACGACCGCTTCAACCGCCGACTCGCACAACCGCCCGTCGGCCTACCTGTTCGTGACGACCGCCCTTCGCCTCGATCCGCCCGAGACCCGGGCGGTCCTCGCCCACGTGTCAAAGGGCAACGTGGCCTTCCTGGCCGCGCATCGCTACGGCGGTGCGCTCGCCGACTCTCTCTCCCTCGCGACATCTCCCCAGTTCACTGTCGACTCCGTGGAGGAGGTGATGACGGATTCGTCGACGTCTCGGCTACACCTGTCCGCCGCCAACCTGCGGGGGGCAGGGGTTCCCGTCCGCCAAAACGCTGCACGCTACGCGTTCACCGGGGTCGACACGGCGCGGACTACCGTTCTAGGCACCAATGCCGACGGCACGCCCACCCTCATACGCACTGCGTGGGGAGAGGGCCACCTGATTCTCAGCAGCACGCCCCGCGTCTTCACCAACTACCACGCCCTGCAGCCCGAAAGCCAGTCGTACGTCTGGGGGTCACTCTCGCACCTGCCGGCTGACCTACAGGCCGTCTGGTGGGATGCCCACCACAAGCCGGGCACCACCGGGCAGCAGACCGTGATGCGCTTCGTGCTGTCCGACCCGGCCCTGCGCATGGCCTACTGGTTGCTACTGGGCGGCACGCTCCTTTTCGTGCTCACTCGGGGCCGGCGCCGCCAGCGCGCGGTCCCGGTCGTGGAGCCGCCGCGGAATCGCACGCTCGATTTTGTTCGTCACATTGGCCAACTCTACTACGAGCGCGGCCGTCCCCTCGACCTCGCCCAGAAGAAAATCGACCACTTTCATGCCTTCGTACGCCGACGGCTCGACCTCCCCTCCGGCCCGAGTACCGACGACTGGACCGACCGGGTGGCTCGCCGATCGGGAGTGCCTCGCGCCGACGTGGCCGCCGTCGCGAAAATAATCGACCAGATCCAGCATCAATCGTCCCTCTCCAACGACGCACTGAAAACGCTCGACGACCGCCTCGATACGTTCTACGAACAGGCCGCCTCTTGATTATGTCTGCTGCTCTGTCAGTTGTGATTGCTTATGAAATAATCGCAACACGCCGCCGGCGAGTCGCTTCTTGCCTCCACCGAAGAAATTACGGCTGACGCCTATTGCAGTGTCAATGCTCATTCTTACTTCGGCCCCGCGATCTCAAAATCCAAAATCTGGGCACGTCATTTCGAGCATGGCAATCTGAGATTGCCTACGTCGAGAAATCTTCCAGCCGAAGCCGCTCTCTTCAAGGAGGCTCCTCGATGCCAATCTCAGATTGGCTCGCTCGGAGCGACCTGCCTTGGATTTTGAGATCGCACCTACCTGCACAATCACGCTTGACACTGCACTACGACCTGCCTTCCAGTTTTTCGCCCTCCTTCTGAATCCCCCCTTTCACACTGTGGAGACCGATCTACCAAATTCTCCCTCCTCTTCCCCTGACGATGCCTTCGCCCCGGACGCCGACTTTAGCGACCTTCGGACCGCCGCTGATGAGGTTCGCGAGGAAATCCACCGCATCCTCGTGGGCCAGGACCGAATGGTGGACCTCCTGCTCGCGGCGCTGTTGGCCGACGGCCACGTGCTGATTCAGGGCGTGCCGGGCACGGCCAAGACCCTCACCGCCCGCCTCCTGGCCCGCACCCTCGACGTGGACTTCACGCGCATTCAGTTTACACCGGACCTCATGCCGTCCGACATCCTGGGCACGTCGGTCTTCCACCCCGAGGAGTCCGCGTTCGAGTTCCGCAAAGGCCCGATCTTCTCGAACGTCGTCCTCATCGACGAAATCAACCGGGCGCCGGCCAAGACGCAGGCGGCCCTCTTCGAAGTCATGGAGGAGCGGCAGGTGAGCGCCGAGGGGGAGACGTTCGCCCTCGACGAGCCGTTCCTGGTACTGGCCACACAGAACCCGCTGGAGCACGAGGGCACCTATCGGCTGCCCGAGGCCCAACTCGACCGGTTTCTCTTCATGATTACGGTCGACTACCCCTCGCTGGAGGAGGAGACCGACATCCTGGCGGCGCATCATGCGGGGCGCACGGCCAAAAATCTCGATGCCGTCGAGCCGGTACTGGACGCCGAGGCACTGGCGACTTACCGTGCGCAGGTCGAGGCAAAGGTACACGTCGAAGACGCCCTGCTCGACTACATCGCGCGTCTGGCGCAGGCCACGCGCGACCACGCCGCGCTGTCGCTCGGCGCCTCGCCCCGCGCCTCCGTGATGCTCTTGCGCACGTCAAAGGCATGGGCGGCGCTCGACGGCCGCGGCTACGTGACGCCCGACGACATCCGGGCCGTCGCCCCGGCGGCCCTGCGGCACCGGCTGCTGCTGGCGCCGGAGGAGGAGATGGAGGGCCGGTCGGTCGACGATCTCATTGAACGCGTCTTCGATCAGGTTGACGTGCCCCGTTGACGCGCCTGTCGTCCCTCCGCGTGCCATTGTCCCGAGGACACATGATTGCGACGATTCGCTCTTTTTTCCGCTCCTTCCTGCTGACGCCGCGGTTTTTCGTGGCGGGCGGGAGTGTGGTGGTGCTGTACGTCGTTGCGTTTTTCTTTCCGCCCGTGCTGTCGGGAGCGCACACGGCCCTCGCCGTACTGGGCGGACTCGTCGGGCTCGATGGCATCCTGCTGTACGGGGGCGAAGGGCAGGTGGCGGCACAGCGCGTGGTGCCCGAGCGCCTGTCCAACGGCGACGACAACCCCATTCGCATCCACCTGCGCAGCACGTATCCGTTTGCCGTGCGGTGCGGCGTGGCGGACGAGCAACCGATTCAGCTGCAGGCCCGCGACACGGAAACGCGCCTCACCATTCCTGCCGGACGGACCCGAACGGTTCACTATACGGTCCGCCCCACGCGACGAGGTCAATACACCTTCGGCACCGTCAACGTCTTCGTGACGAGCCCCCTAGGTCTCGTAGAGCGGTACGTTCAAGAGGATGCGGAGACGTCCGTCCCGGTTTACCCGTCGTTCCTCCAGATGCGCGCCTACGAGCTCATGGCCGCGTCCAACCGTCTGGAAGAGATGGGTGTAACGCCGGTGCGGCAGCTCGGGCACACGATGGAATTCGACCACATCCGCGAGTACGTGGTGGGCGACGATCGGCGGTCCATCAACTGGAAGGCGACGGCGCGACGCGGCGATCTGATGGTGAACGAGTACCGGGACGAGCGGGCACAACCGGTCTACTGTGTGATCAATGCCGGGCGCGTCATGGAAATGCCGTTCGACGGCATGACGCTGCTCGACCACAGCATCAACGCCAGTCTGGCGCTTGCCCGCATCGCCCTCATGAAGCAGGACCGGGCGGGCCTCGTCGCCTTTTCGGATCGGATTGGCCCTGTCCTGCCTGCCCAGCGGTCCGAGGGGCACATCCGAGCATTCCAGGAGCAGCTCTATCAGCTCGATACGGACTTCCAGGAGTCCGAATATGCCCGTCTCGCGACGTACGTTCGCACGCACCTCCAGCGGCGCGGCCTTCTGGTGCTGTTTACGAATTTCATGACGCGGTCGTCGCTGGAGCGACAGTTGCCGTACCTGCGGGCTCTCAAACGACAGCACACGGTCGTGATCGTGTTTTTCGAAAACCCGAAACTGAGTGCGCAGGCCCGCGCTCGCGCTCAGACCGTGGAGGACATCTACGTGAAGACGATGGCCGAGCGCTTCGTTCGTGAAAAGAAAGAGGTGGTGCGCACCTTGCGCCGGAATGGGTGCTACGCCGTCCACACCCCGCCCGAGCAACTCTCGACTCGGACCTTGAATCAATATCTGGAGCTCAAGGCGCGGGGGGTAGTGTAGCCGTTTCGTGCTGAGGGGTGATTCGAATTGTCAACACCAGGGCCGATGAGAACGAGTGGCGCCACCTACAAGTCCCCCTCTCAAACAAAGCGCAGCGACCGGACGGGTACCGATCGCTGCGCTGGGTCCCCAACACGTTCGTTGACCGTTAGAGCCTGTATTCAATCGAAGGAAGCAGGCGAAAATGAGCACTGCGCGTCGCCTCCGAGGCGCGCGAAACAGGCGATGCGGAGCATCGTCGATGCAGCGCTGCAAGGCGAGTGCTTTTAGAGTGCGGAACGCTGGAAGCGGCGTGCAGAGCCATTTGCAGCGCCCTGAGCAGAGCGAAGAAGTGCTCTTGGAGGGCCCTTCCGGTTCTGTTTGAATACAGGCTCTTAGCCCTTCTCTGAGGAGGAAGGGGTCTCTTCCGGGGCTCCGTCGCCACCTGTGGGTGGTGCAGCTTCGTCCACAATGTCCTCCACGTCGAGCTCATGGGTCTCCCCCGGCGCCCGGTCGACCTCGCGGGGATCCTGGCCCTCTCCGTCGAACTGCGGGATGTGCTCAGACGGCGGCGTCTTGCCCGCGTCTCGGCCCAGCGGACTGCCCTCGTGGACGTAATAGTCCTTGTTCGGCAGGGTGTCGTTGTACGCCCGGGCCGCTTCGGCCGCCTCTCGCATGCTGTCGTCGGCATTCTGGCGCATCTCGCCAAAGTTGCGGTAAATTTCGTTCTCGAACCAGTCGAAGAGGTACTCGAACGCGGCGCGGTCCCGTTCAAACTGCGGTCCAAACTCGCCCGTGCGGAGCTGGTCGTCCATTTTCGACAGCGAGGTAGCCATCGCAAACAGGTAAACGGCGTTGTTCGCCACCCGGGCTTGCTGGGCCTGGTGCTTCACGACGTCCTCGCGCTCCCACTTGCTCACGAGCTTGAAGTAATGAGAGTGCTTCTGCACGAGGGTGGCCAGTCGGTCGGCCTGCTCTCGTACCGCCGGATGCACGTTGCGGATCTCCGGCGCGCTCGGCTTGAGGCCGAGGAAAAGCTGCCCGGCCAACGGCAGCGCCTTGCTCATCACCGTCGGGTTCGTGGCCGCCGTGAGGATGCGGCTCAGATTGTCGCCCATCGACTCGTCGGTGTCCCAGAGCAGCGCGTCCTGCACCGACACCATTTGTTCGGCGAGTTGCTTGCCCCCGTAGGCAAAGATGAAGGACTGCATGACCTCATTGGAGCCCTCGACGATCTTGTGGATGCGGTTGTCCCGCCACGCACGCTCGACCTCGTGCTCGGTCATGTAGCCCTCCCCCCCCATGATCTGCATCACCTCGTCGATCACCTGCCAGCCGAACTCGGAGCAGAAGACCTTCGTGATTGCCGTCTCCACCATGATGTCTTTGTCGTCCCGGTCCAACATGCCGGTCATCATGTAGAGCATGGCGTCCATCGCGTACGTGAGCGCCGACATGCGCGCAATCTTCTGCTGCACGAGCTCAAAGTCGGCCAGTGGACGATCGAACTGGTAGCGCGTCTGCGCCCACTTGATCCCCTGCTCCATCGCCTCTTTGGCCGCGCCGGTGACGCCCGCACTCAGCGTGCAGCGACCGTAGTTGAGGCACGAGAGCGCGACCTTCAGCCCACCGCCCTCTTCGTGAAGTAGATTCTCTTTCGGCACGCGCACGTCGTTGAAGCGGAAGCGCGCCTGCCACGTGCCCCGGATGCCCGTCTTGGCGCGATTGTTTTCAAACACCTCGACCCCGTCCATGTCCGGCGTCACGATGAGTGCATTCACGCCCTGCTGCTCCAGCTCGCCCGTCTCCGGATCCGGAACCATATTTTTGCACATCACGGTGAAGAGCCCGCTCATGGAGCCGGAGGTCGACCACTTCTTTTCGCCGTTCAGAATGTAGTCCCCCTCCTCGGTTCGTACAGAGAAGGACTCCTGATTGCTGGCGTCCGAGCCCACATTCGGCTCCGAAAGGCAGAACGCACTCAGTTCCTCCTGCGCCACCATCGGCAGATATTCTTCCTTCTGCTCCTCCGTCCCGAACAAGACCAGCGCCTTGCAGCCGATGGACTGGTGCGCACTCACCATCACCGCGGTGGAGGCGCAATAGCGCCCAATGAGCTCCAGCACACGGTTGTAGCTCGTCACGCCAAGGCCGAGCCCGCCGTACTCTTCCGGAATGATCATCCCCATCACGCCCATGTCGAAGAGCCGCTCGATGACCTCGTCCGGAATGTACTGCTCCTGATCAATCTCGACGCGCGGGTGCTCGTTCTCCAGATAGTCCTCCAGCTCCTCCAGGAGCTCGTCGCACCGCTCACGCTCCTGTTCTCCCTCGTGGGGATAGGGAAAGACAAGATCTTCCCGAAAGCGTCCCCAGAAGACGTTCTTCATGAAGCCCATGTCCTCGGGCTCCGGTCCCATCATGGCCTCGATGTTCTGGATCATGGCCCGATCCTCGTCCGAGACGCCCTTGATGTTACTGAGACCCTGATTGGGATTGGACATGACAGTAGGGAATTGGTACAAAGAAACGAGTACACGCTCCACTCAACGGCTTCGCTCCCCAAATGGCAACGAGGCCCAAACGATTGGAGCGGACACAGTGCCGGCAACACGGATCGTTGGAAGTGCTTCCAACGACGGTATAAAATGGTAAGAATGGCCTCGCCAGCGGTTCCTCTATTCCCCAAGCGGCGCACGGGAATCCCCCCACTCTTCACCGGGGGCTGACGGCCTCACCTCGTGGATTCTCTGGTCCATTCTCGGAATTAGAAAAAGGTTCTTTCCTTTCGCCCCGGGCTGCTCATACATTGAGATGATCGAGTATCCTCTTTCTCCGTCGGTTGCCGTGTACTTCTACAGTCCGGCTCCTTACTCTTCCTGTTTCTGACGCGGACCGCCGCAGGAGGAGCTGCCTGCGACTCCACGGGTCCAACCCCATTTCGATCGAGGACCGACAGTACCGATTTGCTGCTCACCAAGGGTGTGTCTTGCCGACTATGATTGACCGTCTACACGAACGTCAGCGCGAGAAGGAAAGCGTTCTTTGTGTGGGGCTCGACCCCGACCCCGAACGCCTTCCTACGCCCCTGCGGGACGGGCGCCTCCTCACCGACGCCGTCCGCGAGTTTTGTGCGACAATTGTGGAGGCCACCGCCCCCTACGCCTGCGCCTACAAACCAAACTTCGCCTTCTTCGAGGCCCTCGGCCCCGCCGGGCTCACGGTGCTGGACCAGGTGACGGCCGCAATCCCCGACGAGTGCCTGCTCATCGGCGACGCCAAGCGCGGGGACATCGGCAATTCGGCCCAGTTCTACGCGCAGTCGATCTATGACACTCTCGGCTTCGACGCCTGCACCGTCTCCCCGTACCTGGGACGCGACAGTATTGCGCCGTTCCTCGACTATGAGGACCGCTGCACGTTCGTCCTCGCCCGCACGTCCAACGACGGCGCGGCGGATCTGCAGGAGGCCTGCACCTGCGACGGCACGCCGCTCTACCGCCACGTGGCCCGGCAGGTGGCCGCCTGGTCGGCGGAGGCAGAGGGCACGGCGGGCCTCGTCGTTGGCGCCACGGCCCCCGACGCACTGGCCGAGCTGCGGGACGACTGCCCCACACTTCCGTTTCTCATTCCGGGGGTGGGCGCACAGGGCGGTGAGCCCAGCGACGTGGTGGAGGCTGCACAGACGGAGGACGGGCCGATTCTCGTCAACTCCAGCCGCAGCATCCTCTACGCGTCCGAGGGACCCGATTACGCCGACGCGGCGGCGGAGGCTGCACGCTCCCTCCGGGACGCTCTCCGTTCGTAACCGGTCGTCTCCCGTCCCCTTTCCGGTTCCAAAATTGTCTGTCGTTTCGGGCCTACCAGTCAGACGTGGCGGAGGTAAAAATGTCATCGGCAACCCGCTCGACGGCAAGCTGGGCGGCCTGGCGCTCGCCACTTAGCCCGGCCTGCGTCGGATCATAATTGGCCGTTCCCGAAAACGTCTGCTCGACCATCGTCGAGTCGGTGACCTGGTCGTAATACCGAACGTCTACTTCGACACGCACTTCGTTCTGGGTCGCTCGCTCGTCGCCGCTCACCCCGGTGGGCTCGTTGGTGTACCGCATGATGCGAGCCGTGAGTACCGCGTCGGCGTCCGGCTCGTTGTTATTGAGCGACAGGCTCGTGCGGCCCACAAACTGCTCGGTCAACCGGTCCGTGAGCTGATTGCTGAGGTTGCTGACGGGACTGGACGTGTTGTCCTCCGCAATGGGAATGGCGATCGTCTCCAGGTGAGACGGAATGCTGGCCCCGGTGAAGCCGTAGTAGGCGCAGCCGCTGAGACTGCTGCCCCCAATACAAAGCAAGAGTCCCACCATGAGGAGCCCGGTTCTGGACGAAATGGGACGCGGGGATGAAGAGAAAGGGGGATCGGGAGAAAAAGTCATCACGGTACTTCAGGTGTTCAGGATCCAATCTTCGGAGTTTGCAATCATTCGAACAAGCTGACCCAGAATTTGATCGTATCGCGAATCAAGATCCTTGGCAGAATTGGCATCGAGATACTCGCAGCGATACGCAAACTCGATCCAGACGCGAGTTTCTTCAGCTTCACTTTCTGCATCGCCCAACTTGGATTCAAAGTGGGCTTCTGATCGCCGCCGGCGCGATGCCTCTGCAATATTCGCACATACAGATCGTGAGGATCGGCGCATCTGATCGACCATGGAGTATTTTTCTTCCTCTGGAAAGCTCTTTGTTCGCTCGAATATCCCCATGGCTGCTTCCATAGACGCTTCATACACGTCCAACTCCCGAAAACTTCGAATATTTCCCATTGCATTGCTCTCTCGTATCCTACATTCGCTGCCCTCCCGCGTCTCCACGCCCCCCATTCTCCGCGTCCCTAAAGGTCCTCGTCGATGTCTTTGAGCTTGCGGTACAGGGTACGCTCACTGATGCCGAGGGCCTGCGCCGTCTTCCGTCGATTGCCGTCGAACTGCTTGAGAGCCCGACTGATGAGCTGTTTCTCGGCCTCCTCGAGCGTCGGTAGCTCGTCTTCCTCGTCCACCGGCTCCCTCTCGGCGGCTGGAGCCTGTCGTCCCCCCTTCGCTGACCGGGCCGGGCCGGAGCCGTCCCCGCTCGGGGTCGGCACCTCGCCCTGATCGCGAGCAGGGGGGTCCGGCACCACGTCGTCCTCCTGACGAGCCTCAGCGGGGGGAGACCGGTCCCCGCGCGGCTTCGGGCGCGCCGGTCCCTCCTCGTCCACCTCGTACACGACGTCTCGGATGAGCGAGTCGACCTCCCCCGGTTCATTACGATCGGGACGCTCCCGGTAGCTCTCCCCCTCGTCGGAGTTGCGTACGACCACGAAGTCGTCGTAGTCGCCCGGAAAGTCGCCGCGCTCGGCCACGTCCCGCGGCACCACGACGCCGACGTTCGACATGAGGGAGCCCATTTGGTCCTTCAGTTCGCGCAGGTCCATCCGCATCTCCAGGATGGCCCGGTACAGCAGCTCCCGCTGCCGAATGTCGGTGCCGGAGCCCTCGTCTTGTTGTCGCTCCTGCTGTTGATCGACGCGCATCAGTTCGGTGGAGGGCGCCGCCTCGCCAATGTCGCGGAGGAGGGGCCGCAGCTCCTCGGCCGTGACCTCATCCGCCCGCAGCAGCACGGCCACCTGCTCGGCCACGTTGCGGAGCTCCCGCACGTTGCCCGGCCAGCGGTAGTCTTTGAGCAATTCCTCCGCGTCTTCGGTCAGCGTCTTGCGCGACGAGTTGTACTCCTTCGAAAACTCGTGGAGGAAAGTCTCGAAAATCGGCAGGATGTCCTCCGGGCGCTCTCGAAGCGGGGGAATGTCGATGAGGACGGTGCTGAGCCGGTAGTACAGGTCCTTTCGAAACCGCCCGGCCTGCACCTCCTCCGCAAGGTTTTTGTTCGTCGCCGCAACGATGCGCACGTCCACCTGCTGCTGTTGCGACGCCCCCACCCGGCTAAACTTTCCCGTTTCCAGCACGCGCAGCAGACGCACCTGCGCCTCCTTCGGCATCTCCCCAATCTCGTCGAGAAAGATGGTGCTCCCGTCCGCCTCCTCAAAATACCCGACGCGCTGCTCCACGGCGCCGGTGTAGGCCCCCTTCTCTGCCCCGAACAGTTCACTCTCAATGAGGCCCTCCGGGATGGCTCCGCAATTCACGACGACCATCGGCTCGTGTCGACGCATCGAGAGCTCGTGGAGCGCCTGAGCGATCAACTCCTTGCCCACTCCGCTCTCCCCCTGCAGAAGCACGCTAATGTCGGTTTTGGCTACCTGTCGGGCCCGATCAATGACGTTCTTGAGCGCGTCGGAGGTCCCTACAATGCCAAAGCGTTCCTGAATGGAGGCACGATCCATAAGTCGAGAAGAAACAAGAAGATACAACAGCGCATGGACGGACTCGGCAGACAACCTGATCAGCCGGGGGCTGCCACATTGTCACGGGTTTACATCACACCCGCAGCGCCCCTGAAAGGATCCGACCACCCAGTGCCCGGCATTGACGATGGCGTGACGAAGCAATCCGAGAGCGCGTGAACTCAGCCCCCGTAACGATCCACGGACCGAACATGACGGGCTCGCAGGGAACTGTACTCCCACTCCGTCACGATTGAACCTCCCGAAATGAAGCCAAAGGGACCCGAGCGCTCTCTTGGGAGTGTGCGGCTGAGAAGAAACTCAGGAGTAGTCCCCCGCCCGCCCGTAGATGCGCGTAAGCGTCTCCAAAAGCTCCTCGGCCTCGTCCGTCACCTGCTCCGGCGTCACGCGCCACTGCCAGTTTCCCTTCGGCCGGCCGGGCGTGTTCATTCGGGCGTCCGACCCGAGCCCTAGCACGTCCTGCAGCGGCGTCACGACGCGATCCGCCACCGAGGCCATGAGGGCGCGCAGGGCCTGTTCGTGCACCTCGCCCTCTCCATCAAGGTTGAGGTAGGCTCGCGCGTAGTCCCGCTCCTCAGCAGTTGAGACGTCGTCGGTCCACCAGCCGAGCATCGTGTTGTTGTCGTGCGTGCCCGGATAAGCCACCAGGTTGCGCCGGTAGTTGTGCGGCAGAAACTCGTTGGTGGGATCATCCTCGAAGGCAAACTGCAGCACGGCCATGCCGGGCAAATCGAGCTCGTCCCGAAGGTCCTCCACCGACTCCGTGATGACGCCGAGATCTTCCGCCACCACCGGCAGTTCGCCAAGCTCGTCCTTCAACTCGTCGAAAAAGGAGACCCCAGGCCCGTCCCGCCACTCGCCGTTGATGGCCGTCTCCTCCTCCGCCGGAATCTCCCAGTACGCATCGAACCCACGGAAGTGGTCGAGCCGCACGAGGTCGACCCGCTCCAGCGTGCGACGCATCCGGTCTTTCCACCACCGGTAGCCATTGGCCTCCATCTCGTCCCAGCGGTAAATGGGATTCCCCCAGCGCTGCCCCTCTGGACTGAAGTAGTCGGGCGGCACGCCGGCCACCACCGTCGGTTGACCGTCGTCGTCGAGTTGGAAGAGCTCCTGATTGGCCCACACGTCGGCACTGTCGCGGGCCACGTAGATGGGAAGGTCGCCGAAAAGCCGGATATCGCGGGCGTGGCAGTAGGACTGCAGGGCCGTCCATTGGCGGTGGAAGAGGTACTGCCAGAAGACGTGCCGCCGGACGGCGTCGGCGTGCTCCTCGCGGGCCCGCTCCAGGGCGTCGGGATCGCGGCGGGAGAGCGGGTCCGGCCACTGCATCCACGGATCGCCGTCGTGCGCGTCTTTGAGGGCAGCGTAGAGGGCGTAGTCGTCGAGCCACGAGGCCTGATCGGCGCGAAACTGTCCGAGGTCGGTGTCGCTGACGACGGAACGGTCGGCCTCGTACCGCTTGAAGGCCGTTCGTAGTACCGCCTCTTTCCGGGTCGTCACGCGCTCGTAGTCAACGTGGTCGTCCGGCAGCTCGGTGAGCGGGGCGAGATCGTCCTCCGTCAGAAGATCGTATTCGACGAGGGGCTCGGGACTAATGAGGAGGGGATTTCCGGCGAAGGTGGACGTGCTGGAGTAGGGCGAAGCCCCAAAGCCCACCGGCCCGAGGGGCAGCACCTGCCACAGCTCTTGGTGGGTGCGGGTCAAGAAGTCGGCAAACCGGTAGGCCGCCGGGCCGAGGTCGCCGATGCCGTAGGGGCTGGGCAGGGACGTGATGTGGAGGAGGATGCCGCTGACGCGTCGAGAGTCCACGGAGGTAGGCGATTGAGCGAGGGGAAACGAAGACAGCCCATCGGATTCGCGAGCCTGGTGCCCTCTTGTACGGCACACTGTCCGGGGGTATTTGTCGTCCAATGGCGATCCGTGGGCTCGCCCTCAGTGAAATGAAAGCAGACGGGAATCACAAGAACCCCCATGCGCTCGCCGCGAACTCACGGTGGAGTCCCAGCGAATTGCCGGGAAGATGAGGCGGCTATGATTGAAGCATTGGACCGTACAACGCCTCTCGCTTGCTGTATACCTGCACTCCTCCCCTCGTTCGTAGCAGCGTCAGAAGTGACGATCCTCACGAATCGTCCGAGACGGGAAGGTGGAGCCGTTCGTCCTCGTCGAGGCGCGTGTCGGGGGCGCCGGTGAGGGCTTCGATGCGAGTGCGGTACAGCGTCTGGAACCGCCGGTAGAGCTGGTCGAGTTGAGCGTCGGCCTCCTCCGCGGGCAGGTCAATGACCTCCGGATAGGCAAACGTGGCGGCCCCGGCGGTGTCCACGAACAGGGTCTTGAGGTTGAGGCGGCGCTGGAAGATCGTTGCGGAGGTGTGAAAGACGTGGTGCTTCTCGGTCGGAATGATCCAGAGATAGTGCGAGAGCACCCCCCGCCGGATGTACAGGCCGTCGTCTTGAACGGCGTAGTCGTGATTGCGGTACTGGAGCACGGCCCAGCCCAGAAGGAACGGAACCAGAGAAACGCCCCACCACGGCAACGCGAACCCAGCCGGCGCCCACCATCCGGTCGGCCAGAAATAGACGCTCGGCAGCAGCACAGCGGAGAGCGCCAGCGAGTACCGAAAGAACCGGCGGCGAATCGTGATGGGCGACACAGAACCAAAGGTGTCCGGCAGGTCGAACGAGCGGATGCGCCTCCCCATAGCCAAAATGTCCTCGTACTGTGCAAACGGCGCCACCACGCGATGCCCCTGCTCGTCCACGTTCATGCCCACAGTCTGCACCTCCAGCTCGTACCACCCAAACGCCCGCATCAGCGGGTTTGTGCGTAGGATGAGGGCCTGCACTTTCTTGAGCGGAATCGTCCCCTCCGTCACCGTAAAGAGGCCGTGTCGCTTCCGCAGCTTGTCGTCGTCGAGCCAGAGCTGGAAATTGTAGTACCGGGCGAGGTGAACGAGGATGCCACTGATCCACCCTAACACCCCCGCCACGATGATCGACGCGAGAATCGAGAGGGCGGGGTGCGCCGCCATCGCCTCCGTAATCTGGTCGATCCGTCCCTGCGAGCGCAGCACGCGTCGCATGATCAGATCCGGATCCACCAGCTGTAGGGCCGAAAACACGAGCGCAATGTAGAACAGCGAGAACCGGAAGGCCCCGGAGAGCAGCACCCGAGACAGCGGCATGGCGAACAGGGTCTCCCCTGTCATCTCCCCCTCCGCCTCTCCTGTCTCCTCTGCCTCCCCCTCGTCCGAGAGGTCGCGATGCTGAAAGGAGCGAACCGCCCGTCGGATGTCCAGAGCGTCGCTTTTGCTCACGTATTCGAGCGAGCCCTCGGTGGCGGAGCTTCCAGCGGTCTCGATCGTGACCTTCGCCAGTCCGAAGAGTCGGGCGACGAGGTTCTCTTCAATCTGGATGTTCTGAATCCGCTCGACCGGGATGCTCCGGTTCTGCCGCTTGAGAACCCCTTTCTGAATGACGATCTGCTTCGGCGTAATGCGGTAGCTGAACCGCAGGTACTGCAAGACGATGGCCGGAAGGGCCACGACTCCGTACAGCACGCTGAAGACAACGGAGAAGACGTTCTCCGAGCTCGGGTTCTGGAGGGTGGGAAGGAGAATGATGAAGAGCGCAGGCAGACTTTGCCCCACCCGCAGCAACAACGTGAGCGGATGTAGGCGCTGCGGCTCCCGCACGGCCCCGAGGGGGGCCGATACTCCGTCGGACGCCCCCTCCGGTCGTGGACCTGCCCCTTCAGAATCAGCAATACTCTCGCCCTCCTGCGAGGAAGCGGTAGCCGCGTCCCCCTGGGAGGGCTCGGCAGACTCGGACTCCGAATGAGATGCGGACGACGGCATTACACCGGATCTTCCGTGAGGGGATCTTCGAGAATGAATCGCTTAACCTCGTCCCGAATGCGCTCTGCTTCTGCAAGCGGAAGTCCCGGAACGACGACGTCGCTGCTCCGCGAGCCCGCCGTGTGCACCACGAGGCGCCCGAGAGCGTACTCCCGCTCAATCAGGTCTTGCGACACGTCGACGTGCTGGATGCGGCGGAGCGGGACCACCGTTCGCACGTGCGTGATGACCCCGTGCTCCACGTACAGCTCTTCCGGCCGCAGCGCAAAGCCCCACGCCCGATACCGCAGGCGGGGCCACACGATACTGTACAGAAGTCCCAGCGCCAGCACCGTACCCGACAGCACCCCGAACGGCACCCAGGCGTCGTGCGAAAACAGATGGGTGAGGTCGTAAAAGAGCACCGGAAAAAACAGCAGAGCCGTGAGGCCCAACAACTTAATCGTCCAGATCGACGTGATGGACGCGTCGAGGGCATGAAAGGCATCGCCCGCCAGCACCTCCGAAACAGCGGCGTCCGAAGAGGAATTTTCCATGAATCAAAAAGACACACAAACAGGCGGTGGGCGAATTTGCTATTTGAAGAGCGGGGGCAAGGTGAAGTTTCCCCAGTGTGGACTCGTCTCGACACACTTGGAACGGAATAATTCCGGACGGCTCGCCCACAGCGGATCAGTGCCAGGGCGGATCCTCCGCGGTACGCCATCGGATGCAACCGGGCGCCTGATTCGGAGTACACTACGCACGCCGAACACGCACAGCACGGTACGCAATTGGTGCGAAATTTCCGACACCGGTGATCCACCGCCGTCGGTCGTCGTATACTATACCTTACTGGAGCGGAGGGAAGACGGTATGCACACAAATACGACATCAAGAGGACCGCTACGACCGTGGGTCCTTCTGGTACTTGCGTTGTTCGTTTCCGTGCCGGTCGTCGTGGGTCTTCGCTCCCCCAGTCAGGGAAAACAACTGTCTTCTGCCCACGCCGCCCTCACTTCCCAGTCGACGGACTCCCCATCGCAGGCACAGACCGCGAGTGTCCCCGTCCCCTGGTACCGCACGCCGTGGACAATGGCCGCCATCGGACTCGCCACCGCCGGAACCATCCTCTTCCTGATGCGGCGTCGAACGGCGTACTACGAACGAAAGCAGGATATGCTCGAACGCCTCGTGGCCCAGCGGACGGACGAGGTAGAGAAGCAGAAGCAGCAGCTGGAAACGTACAACCGAGAGCTCTTGCAGACCAACGAAACCCTTCGCCGGACCCTCGAGGAAAAGTCCAGGCTCTTAGGCGTGGCGGCCCACGACTTGAAGAACCCGCTCTTCGGCATTCGGGCCCTCTCCGAAATCGTGCTGGAGGCCGACCAACTCCCTCCC
>JAHENZ010000034.1 GCA_018609755.1 Salinivenus sp.
CTGATCGTCCTGCGGGACGTGCTCGGCTACGCGGACAGCCGGAAGGAGGCCCGCTACGCCCTCAACCAGGGCAGCGTGCTGATCAACGGCGACCGCGTCACCGACGAGGAACGGCCCGTCGGCATGTTCGACATCATGGCCTTCGAAGAGCGCGAGGAGTTCTACCGCGTCTTCCCCGGCGAGGGTGGTCGGCTCGCGCTGACCCCCGTCGACGCGGACAGCGCGGGCAGCAAGCTCGGCCGGATCGTCGGCAAGCGGACGGTGCCCGGCGGCGACGTCCAGCTGACGCTCCACGACGGCGAGACGCTCCTCGTCGACGACGGGGATACCTACGACACGAAGGACTCGATCGTCGTCGGGAACGACGACGGCGAGATCGTTGCCCACTTCGAATACGAAGAGGGTGCGCTCGTGACCGCCGTCGACGGCGCTCACGCTGGCGAGATCGGCACGATCGACGAGATTCAGGTCACCGCCAGCAGCGCCTCGAACAACGTGCTCGTCTCGCAGGACTCGGCCCTCGCCACCGACGGCGACGGCTTCGAGACCGTCGAGGAGTACGTCGTCGTGATCGACGAGAACTTCACGAGCGAGGATTCATCCTCGGAAACTCCGAGCGGCGACAGCCGCGAGGACGGAGGTGACGACGAATGAGCTCCGAGACCGAGTCCGGCGCCGACTTCCACGAGATGCGCGAGCCGACCATCGAGAAGGTCGTCGTGCACATGGGCATCGGCCAGGGCGGGGTCGAGCTGGGCAACGCCGAGACGATCCTCGGCCAGATCACCGGCCAGCAGCCCGTCCGGACGGTCGCCAAGGCGACCGAGCCCGAGTTCGGCATCCGCGAGGGCGACCCGATCGGGACGAAGGTCACCCTGCGCGACGAGGACGCACGCGAGTTCCTCGAGACGTCGCTGCCCCTGGTCGACCTCCACGCGCGGCAGTTCGACGACACGGGCAACTTCAGCTTCGGCGTCGAGGAACACACCGAGTTCCCGAGCCAGGAGTACGACCCCAACACCGGGATCTACGGCCTGGACGTGACGGTCAACATGGTTCGCCCCGGCTACCGCGTCTCCAAGCGCGACCACGCGAGCCAGTCGATCCCGTCGCGCCACCGACTCACGCCCGACGACGCAGTCGCGTTCGTCGAGACGGAGTTCGACGTGGAGGTGAGCCAATGAGCGAATCAGAGACAGACGAGGAGGAGAGCCTCGGCGAGCAGGCAGCAAAGCGCACGGGTCAGCTCCGGGCCTGCCAGCGGTGTGGCCGCGAGCAGGGCCTGGTCGGCAAGTACGACATCTGGCTGTGCCGACAGTGCTTCCGAGAGGTCTCCCGCAGCATGGGGTTCAAGAAGTACTCATGACGGGTAACGATCCATTCGCCAGCGCGCTGTCGGGACTCGACAACGCAGAGCGCGTCGGCCATCTGACGTACACGGTATCACCCGCCTCCAACGAGATCGGCAGCGTCCTCGACGTCTTCGAGGACCGCGGCTACATCGACACCTTCGAGCGTGTCGACGACGGCAAAGCCGGTCACTTCGAGGTCGAACTGAAGGGCGCGATCAACGCCTGTGGCCCGGTCAAGCCCCGCTACTCGGCGGGCGCCGACGAGTTCGAGAAGTGGGAGAAGCGGTTCCTCCCCGCCCGCGACTACGGGACGCTCGTCGTCACGACCAGCCACGGGGTCATGAGCCACTACGAGGCCCGCGACGCGGGCGTCGGTGGCCAGGTGATCGCATACGTATACTGACAATGACACGAGTAGCAATCGAACTTCCCGAGGACGTCAGCGCCGAGGTGGACCACCTCGACGTGACCGTCTCGGGTTCGAACGGCAGCGTGACCCGTCGGCTCTGGTACCCCGACGTGTCGGTCTCCGTCGATGACGGTGCGGTCGTCATCGAGGCCGACGCCGAGGACGCCAAGACCAACTCGACGGTCGGCACCTTCGAGAGCCACGTCGAGAACATGATCCACGGCGTCACCGACGGCTGGGAGTACGGGATGGAAGTCTTCTACTCCCACTTCCCGATGCAGGTGACCGTCGAGGGCGACGAGGTCGTCATCGAGAACTTCCTCGGCGAGCGCGCGCCCCGACGCACCACCATCCACGGCGACACCGACGTCCAGGTCGACGGCGAGGAGGTCACCCTCCAGGGCCCCGACATCGAGGACGTCGGCCAGACCGCCGCGGACATCGAACAGCTGACCCGCGTCAAAGACAAGGACGTCCGGGTCTTCCAGGACGGCGTCTACATCACCGCCAAACCGACGCGAGGTGAGGCCTGATGGCAGACGACTCCCCCGAGGACCTGGAGGACATCCAGGGCGTCGGCGCTTCCACCGCAGACGCACTGCGTGCGGCCGGCTTCGAGGACGTCGAGGACGTCCGCGCGGCCGACGAGGACGAGCTCAGCGAGGCAGACGGCGTCGGCGCCGCACTCGCCGCTCGCATCAAGGCCGACGTCGGCGAGGTCGAGGTCGAGGCGTCCGACGCGGACGAGGCGACCGAGGCAGCCGACGAAGCCGACGAGGCCGAGGCAGCTGACGACGGCGGCGAGGCCGAGGCGGACGACGAGTCCGTCGAGGACTACGACGACCTGACCGACATCAGCGGCGTGGGCGGCTCGAAGGCCGACGCGCTGCGCGAGGCCGGCTACGAGACCGTCGACGACGTCCGGCGCGCGAGCCAGGAAGACCTGGCCGACGTCGAGGGCGTCGGGATGGCACTCGCGGCCCGGATCAAGGCAGACGTCGGCGGCCTCGAGGTCGCCGAAGACGCCGAGGCCGAGGTCGAAGAGGCCGAACCCGCGGCCGCCGAGGCCGCAGAAGACGTCGAGACTGAACTGCAACCCCGCGGCCTGGTCGAGAAGACGCCCGACCTCGACGACGAGGCGGCGCGGCTGCTCGTCCAGCGCCGACAGGAGGGCAAACCGCAGTTCAACCGGCAGGACCACCACAAGAAAAAGCGCGTCCCTACCTCGTGGCGACGCCCCCGCGGCGGGCTCTCGAAGCAGCGCCGCGGCGTCAAGGGCAAGGGCGACACCGTCGAGGCGGGCTTCCGCACGCCCAACGCGGTTCGCGGTCGTCACCCCTCGGGCTTCGAGGAAGTGCGCGTCCACAACACCGACGACCTCGACGGCGTCGACGGCGACAGCGAGGCCGTCCGAATCGCCTCTGGCGTCGGTGGCCGCAAGCGTGAGCGCATCGAGGAGGTCGCGGAGGACCGCGGCATCCGCGTGCTCAACCCGACCTACGAGGAGGTGGAGGTCGAATGAGCGACCTCAGCGCCCAGCGTCGGCTCGCCGCCGACGTGATGGACGTCGGGAAGAACAAGGTCTGGATGGACCCCGAACGACAGGGCGACATCGCCGACGCGATCACTCGCGCCGACGTGCGCGACCTCGTCGACGAGGGCGTCATTCAGGCAGAGAGCACGCGAGGCAACTCCCGTGGCCGCGCCCGGGAACGCCAGGAAAAGCGATCGTACGGGCACCGAAAGGGGGCCGGCACCCGGAAGGGGAAAGCCGGCGCCCGGCAGGACCCGAAACAGGAGTGGCAGTCACGCATCCGCGCCCAGCGGGCGCACCTGCGTGACCTCCGCGACGACGGCGAGATCGACGCGACGACCTACCGCGACCTCTACGACAAGGCCGGCGGTGGCGAGTTCGACTCCGTCGCGGACCTCCAGCGGTTCATCGACGACAACTACGGAGACACATAATGGCGACAGGACCACGATACACGGTGCCGATGCGGCGTCGCCGCGAGGCCCGTACGGACTACCACCAGCGGTTGCGCCTGCTGAAATCCGGCAAGCCACGGCTGGTTGCTCGCACGAGCAACAAGCACGTCAGGGCGCAGCTGATCGCACTCGGGCCACAGGGCGACCAGACCCTCGCGGCCGCCCACTCGGGCGACCTCGCCGACCACGGCTGGGAGGCGCCGACGGGCAACCTGCCCGCGGCCTACCTCACGGGCGTGCTCGCGGGCCGTCGCGCCGTCGAGGCGGGCGTCGAGGACGCGGTGCTCGACATCGGCCTGAACTCCCCGACGCCGGGGAGCCAGGTGTTTGCAGTACAGGAGGGGGCAATCGACGCCGGACTCGAGGTGCCCCACAACGACGACGTGCTGGCCGACTGGGACCGGACCCGCGGCGAGCACATCGCGGAGTACGCCGAGACCCTCGAGGACGGACTGTACGCGGGCGACTTCGACGCGACGGACCTGCCCGAGCACTTCGACGAGGTGCGCGAGGCGCTACTGGAGGCTGACCTATGAGTAACCGACACGGCTGGGAGCCACAGACCCGCCTCGGCCGACAGGTGGCCGAGGGCGAAATCGAGACGATGCAAGACGCGCTGGCCTCCGGCCTCCCGCTGAAGGAGCCGGAGATCATCGACCAGCTCGTCCCCGATCTGGAGGACGAGGTGCTCGACATCAACATGGTCCAGCGGATGACCGACTCCGGCCGCCGGGTGAAGTTCCGGTGTGTCGTCGTCGTCGGTAACCGCAACGGCCTCGTCGGCTACGCCGAGGGCCGGGACGACCAGGTTGGCGGCGCCATCCAGAAGGCCATCGAAGTGGCCAAGCTCAACCTCATCGACGTCTCCCGGGGCTGTGGGTCCTGGGAGTGTGGCTGTGGCCGTCCGCACACGGTCGCGCTGCGCACGACCGGCAAGGCCGGCAGCGTCGAGGTCGAGCTCCAGCCCGCACCGCGCGGGCTCGGGCTCGCGGGCGGAGAGACCGTCCGTCACGTGCTCGAACTCGCCGGGATCGAGGACATCTGGACGCGCTCCTCGGGGAACACGCGGACCACGGTCAACTTCGCCAAGGCGACGTTCAACGCCCTGCGAAAGACCGCTCAGGCCCGCATCCCCCAGGAGACCCGTGAGAAGCGCGAGGTGATCGAATGAGCCAGACAGTCGTCCAGCTCCGCGGCGAGGTCAATCTCGACCAGGACGTCTGCGACACGCTGGAGATGCTCAACCTCTCCCGGGTCAACCACGCGACGGTCGTCCCGGAGACCGACACCTACCGCGGCATGATCACGAAGGTCAACGACGTCGTGGCCTTCGGCGAACCCAGCGTGGAGACGCTGGCGACGCTCCTGCGCCGTCGGGGTGCGCCCACGACGGCCGACGAGGACGGGACCCAGGACGAGGTCGGCATCGACGACGAGTGGGTCGGCTGGAACACGAACTACGACTCCGTCGAGGACCTCGCCGAGGCCCTCATCGCCGAGGAGACGACGCTGAAAGACGCCAACCTCGCGCCGACGCTGCGCCTGCACCCGCCGCGGGGCGGCCACGACGGCATCAAACACCCCGTCACGGAGGGCGGGGAGCTCCGCAAACACAGTACGGACGAGATGGACGCGCTCCTGGAGGCGATGCGATAATGACAAACAAGAAAAAGCGACAGCGCGGCTCGCGCACGCACGGCGGCGGCTCCCACAAGAACCGCCGCGGTGCCGGCCACCGTGGCGGCCGCGGGGCCGCCGGCCGGGACAAACACGAGTTCCACCAGCACGAGCCCCTCGGCAAGCACGGCTTCACCCGCCCGCCGAAGACCCAGGACGAGGTCGAAACCGTCGACGTTCGCACGCTCGACGAGGACGCCCCCGTCCTGGCGGCAGACGGCGTCGCCGAGGAGTCCGGCGACGGCTACCGCATCGACGCCCGCGACGTCGTCGAGGACGGCCACGAGGTCGACGTCGTCAAAGTCCTCGGCGCCGGGCAGGTCCACGGCGAGTTGACCATCGTCGCCGACGACTTCTCCGAGAACGCTCGCGAGAAGCTCGAGGCCGCCGGTGGCAGTGCCGAGCTGTCCGAGCGTGGCGAGGAAGCCGCCGCCGAGGCGGCCGAAGCCGACGAGGCCGAGGACGACGAGACAGACGAGGCGTAAGATGAGCTGGAAGGACACCGCCGAACCGGTCCTGACGCGGATGCCCTCCGTGCAGCGCCCGGAGGGCCACGTCCCGTTCAAGCGCAAGCTCATGTGGACCGCCGGGATCCTGGTGCTGTATTTCTTCCTGACGAACGTCTTCCTCTTCGGCATGGAACAGGGGTCAGGCAGCGAGGTCTTCGGCCAGTTCCGGTCGATCCTCGCTGGCGGCCAGGGGACGATCCTCCAGCTTGGGATCGGCCCGATCGTCACGGCGAGCATCGTCCTGCAACTGCTCGGCGGTGCCGACCTGCTCGGCCTCGACACCCAGAACAACCCGCGGGACCAGATCCTCTACCAGGGCCTCCAGAAGCTGCTGGTCGTGGTGATGATCTTCCTGACGGGCCTGCCGATGGTCTTTGCGACCACGCAGTTCCTGCCCCCGAGTCAGGCCGTCGCCGAGTCGCTGGGCATCGGCCTGACGGGCGTGCAGCTACTGATCTTCGCCCAGATCTTCGTCGGCGGCTTGCTCATCCTGTTCATGGACGAAATCGTGAGCAAGTGGGGCGTCGGCTCGGGGATCGGCCTGTTCATCATCGCTGGCGTCAGCCAGCGCCTGATGGGCGGCTTGCTGGCCTTCGACTTCATCACCGGCGAGACCGGGATCATCTCCCAGTGGATCGCCATCGCCTTCGGGAATCTCGAGGGGTTCCCGCCGCTGTTGACGCCGCGTGGTATCCAGCGGCTGCTGCTCGCAGAGGGTGCGATCGTCCCCATCATCACGACGATCGCGATCTTCGTGATCGTCGTCTACGCCGAGTCGGTGCGCGTCGAGATTCCGCTCTCGAACGCCCAGGTCAAGGGCGCCCGCGGACGGTTCCCGGTGAAGCTCATCTACGCGAGCGTCCTGCCGATGATTCTCGTCCGCGCACTGCAGCAAAACATTCAGTTCCTGGGTCGGATCCTCAACGCCCAGATAAACATGCCAGCGTGGCTGGGGTCCTTCAGCCAGGGACAGCCCACCGGCGGGCTGTTTTACTTCCTGGCGCCGATCCGCAACCCCCAGGACTGGATGTGGTTCGCCAGCGGCGGCACCTCCGCACAGGCCTGGGAGATCATGCTCCGCATCGGCGTCGACCTGACGTTCATGGTCATCGGCGGCGCGATCTTCGCGATCTTCTGGGTCGAGACGACCGACATGGGCCCCGAGGCGACGGCCCAGCAGATCCACAACTCCGGGATGCAGATCCCGGGCTTCCGGCGGAACGTCCGCTCGATCGAGCGCGTCCTCGAACAGTACATCCCCCAGGTGACGGTCCTGGGCGGTGCGCTCGTGGGCCTGCTCGCGGTCATGGCCAACATGCTGGGCACCATCGGCGGCGTCTCCGGCACGGGCCTGCTCCTGACGGTGTCGATCACCTACAAGATCTACGAAGAGATCGCCGAGGAGCAGCTCATGGAGATGCATCCGATGATGAGACAGATGTTCGGCTGATAAGACAGCAATTGTCATATTCTATCGGATATTCTATTTCGTATGGTGAGTATGGGACATAGACATCGGTTTGGGCACAAATAGACGTCCGCGATTGAGGGGTCTTCGTCCCTTCTCTCAGACGATTTGTTCCGAGGGCAAAGTCGGTAACAGCAGTTGACCTTCGTATATTGGCCGATATGATGGTCCGAGGTGAGCGGTGAATCCAGTGAGATAGCTAGGTGCGCTTATTCTGGAATACCATATATTGTACTCAGTGGCGACGGGGACCAAAGCAATTCTACCGTGACCTGAACGAGGCGATTTATGCTCGATTAGTACGAGGTCCAGTCGGCGAATCTACCGGTCACGTACCTTGCGAAAGGAACGGAAGACAGATCCAGATAGCGTGTACGAATCGAAGATGGAACGTCTGCTGGAATAGATTTTCCTGAAGTCTGGAACAACGTGAAGCACTAATGTGAAAGTCCTCACCGAAGACATATACCAGTACCAGAAATCACAAGGGTATGAACACGTTGTCGGGACCCGCTCTATTAGTCCTGCTAGGCGTACTCGTTGTGGGCATCGCTGTGTTCTCGTTCTCGCCCGTTAGCGAGCGGACGATGGTGTCGGAACTCATCGATCAAGGACCCGCGCCTGACGGACAGACAGTAACTGCGTATTCGGACTTGCCGGAACCAACTAAGGAAGCCATTGACGAAGTCCTCCGGGACGGGTGGACCACATTCTCAACCTATGACGACCATGCGGCACTCGAAGCCTTACCACGAACCCTCTACGTCGAGAGGGCCGGCGAAGTATACGAGATTAGCACGACGTCTGCTGACGGAAGCGGGGGACTTTTCGA
>JAHENZ010000035.1 GCA_018609755.1 Salinivenus sp.
ACTCGACCTTCGTCTTTGGTTCTTCGGCCTCTTCGTGCTGGTTGCCTGCGTGTGTTCGTCGTGTTCGGGGGACGAACAGCCGGCCGCAGATGACCAGTTGGCCGAGCACCTCGTGACCGACGAGCAGCTGGCAGCCGCCGAGAAGGTGGCGCGGACGCACTGCGGCTCCTGCCATCTCTACCCCGAACCGTCCTTGTTGGATACCACACTGTGGACGCAAGTTCTGTCCCACATGCGACACCGGCTCGGCATTTTCCGAGAGGGCGAGCGGGACAGTCTGATTCGGCGAACCGATCTACGGGGCGTCGACACCACCCGGCACTTTCCTCCACAGCCGCGACTGTCGTCCTCGGAATGGAAGAAAATCAAGGCGTTTTACCTCACCGCTGCCCCCGAGGAGATGCCGCCCGTTCAGCGGTCACAACCCATGCAGACGGGAGCCTCGCCTTTTACGGCCCGCGTGCCGCAACAGCGATTTGATATGCCGCTCACGCTCCTCACGAGGATTCACCCCGAAAACCAGTTGTTTTTCCTGGGCCACTACGGATACGACGATCCCAGCTCGCTAAGCATGATCAATGCGGCGGGGAAGCTGCTCGTGGATTGGACCCTGAAGGATGCGCCCATCGATGTGGCGTGGGGCACCGGCCGTTTGTACGCGTTGCTCGTGGGGCCGGGGCCGGAGCCGACGGAAGCGTCGGCGGGGTCCGTTCTCGCAATCGATGGGCCGCAGGCCGATCCCCGGACCGTCCTGAAAGGGCTGAAGCGGCCCGTCGATCTGGAGGTGGAGGACCTGAACGGCGACGGCGTCAATGATTTCGTCGTGTGTGAGTATGGCCACACGGACGGGGCCCTGTCGTATTACGAATCGAATGGAAATGGGGGATATGAGCGTCGCGTTCTCCGTCCCGAGCCGGGGGCAGCGGAGGCGGTCATCCACGACTTTGACGACAACGGCACGCCGGATGTCGGGGTCTTGATGGCGCAGGGAGATGAAGGGGTGGACATCTACTCGAACAATGGAGACGGGGAGTTTACCCGGGAGCGCGTGCTCCGTTTTCCGCCCGTCTATGGGTCGACGGACCTCCAGCTTGCAGATTTTAACGGGGATGGCCACACGGATCTGCTGTACGTGAACGGCGACAATGCGGATTACACCCAGGCCGTCAAGCCGTATCACGGGGTGCGGATCTACCTGTCCGACGGGAACGGGAGGTACGAGGAGGCGATGTTCTTTCCGCTGCCCGGGGCGTATTCCGCTCGCCCCGGCGATTTTGACGGGGACGGCGACCTGGATATTGCGGCCATCTCCTATTTTCCCGATTACCGCAATGCGCCGGACGAGAGTTTCGTGTATCTGGAGAACACCGGGGGACTGAATTTTCAAGGCCACACCTTGGCAGATTCTCTTGCCCGGGCGGGCCGGTGGATTACCATGGATGCCGGCGATCTGGACGGCGACGACGATCTGGACCTGCTGCTCGGCTCCAACATCGGCTTTAGTCCAGAGGGCGACACCACCGGGCTGTTTCAGCAATGGTCGGAAGAAGGGCCACCGTTTGTGTACCTCGAAAATACATTGCGGTGACCCTGAGTCGGAGAGCGTAGGGGAGCTTCGAGACTGTTTTGCTTTCACACGATGGAAAAGCAAGCGAGACGTGACGACTACGGACCGGTGGCTCCCGTTCGATGAGTTTCGTCCTTAACGGTTCGTAAACGTCAGGACTGGACCGCGCCATCTTTCGATTTCAAGGCGCTTAGAAATCAAAACACTGTCTTAGAACCTGTTTCAATTTACGAACGTCTCCACATCCGTATTCGATGTTGTCGATAGGGATGCCAATTGGACGCTTGTGTGTTTACTTACTACAGTTGGAATGACCGTTTTGCGGTCGTTATGCGCAGCCATATTCGCTGCGTTTGAAATTGAAACAGCTTCTTAGAACGGGGCGCTGTGTCCGACTGAGATTCATAGCGATCTGCGGGGCAGGGGGACGTTCCCGAACGAACAAACAAATTTAGGATCCTGTATGAGGTGCGGGCTCTGAGAACCGGCTTGGACAGGCATGCTGCAGACAGCGGTGCGTCCAGCGGGGCAGCGGGACGTCTGCCCCACAATTTTTGGAATTCGTTTCTCTTCCAACGAGCTTCGGCTCGGTCGGCTCCGATCAATCCCTTCGTGCCATGGTGCGACGTTTCAGTTATCTACTCGCCCTCACTCTCTTCATCTTCACTGCTGGCTGTGACAATACCGTCGAAAACAATGCCTCCATCGAGGGAAACTGGACCGGTACTGCGACCGGAGTTCTTGCCACCGACGAGGGGACGGTCTCCGAGGAGGTCGAACTGGAGGTTACGTACGAGGAGGCGGAGGATGGAGAGTTGTCCGGGACGGGGGTCTTCCGGGTGTACGACGACAACGACGAGTTGAAGGAAACCGTTCAGCTGAGCGCGACGGGTCTGCGCTCCAGCAATACGGTCGAATCGGCCTTCGTCAGCGAGACCGATACGGCTGTGTACAACGGAAGCGTCAAGAAGGGGGGGCGTCAGATTGAAGGCCAACTGGACTGGAATCGACACGAAAGCACGGCGAACGTGGTGCTCAATCGACAGTAGCTGCGCACGAAATCTGCCAGGTCGTCGGCGGCGGTGTGCGACGTTCGGGGGCGGCATTTTCAGAACTGCCCGCCTTCGAACAGGCGCTACGCAATGGTCAGGGAGGCCGCTCCATGGGTCTTGGTGGGGACTCCAACACGAGGTGTACATATAGGAAGGAGGAAGCCCTCTTCACGAGGACCTCCTCCCATTCCGTACGCCCTGTATGCAGAAACCCTTACGCGACGGTACGGAGGGCCGATTCGAACGCTTTGATCTGGTCCATCGTCCCCATGCTCACCCGGCACCAGTCCGTGTACGGAGGGAACGGACGGCCGACCTGTACGCCCTGTTCGGCCATCTTTTTCTGGAAGGTTGTGATGTCCTGTCCCGTCCGGAAGAAGACGAAGCTCGCCTGCGAATCGGCATAGTCCATGCCCATATCGTCGAGCACATCGGTCGTGTACTCTCGCGCCTCCACGATCTTGCGCCGACTCTCCTCCTGGAACTCCGTGTCTTTGAGGCTTTCCGACGCGGCGTGTAGGCCCACCACATTCGGCATCCCCATGCTGTACGGTTCGATCCGCTCCACAATGTCGGGGCGCGCGATGCCGTAGCCGATACGGAGGCCCGCCATACCAAAAAGTTTTGAGAAGGTACGAGAGACGATGACGTTCTCGCCGTCTCGAACGAGGTCGACGGCCGACGCTTGTTTGTCGTCATCGATAAATTCGTAGTACGCCTCGTCCACAAATACGACGGCCCGGCGCGAGACCTCCCGGGCAAACGCCCGAAGCGCGTTCGGGTCGACGACCGTTCCCGTCGGGTTATTCGGATTGCAGACGAACACGAGGGACGTTGAGGCCGTCGTACGCCGATCCATCTGCTCGAGATCGAGCGTGAGGTCCTCTGTGAGGGGCACGCTGTTGACGTAGGCCCCCATTCCTTCTGCGTATCCCGAGAGCCCGTTGTAACTGGGCTTGGCGGTCACGACCTCTCCGCCGTTCAGTCCGTACGCCGCCCCGGCCATGCAGAGCACCTCCGACGAGCCAGTGCCCATCACGATGTGATCCGTGGACACCTGCTCTCGCTCGGCGATCTGTTCGAGAAGCGTCTGGTATGCCGCTCCCGGGTAGCGAAACGACCGGTCGAAAGCGTCCATCGCCACCCTTCGGGCGGCCGGAGAAGGCCCCAGTGGGTTCTCGTTCGAGTCCAGCAATACAGCGTCCTCGTCCGGGGGGACGCGCCCCTGTACCTGTCGGGGGCGAAACGAGGCGTCCGCCGACGGTGCTTCGGAGGACCCGTCCGGCAACTGGGCGCCCGTACCAAGCACCGCAGCCGCGGCCGTTTCCCCAACTTGTTTCATCCATTCACGTCGATCCATAGGTCTAAAACATTTGGTAGGGAGGAAAAAAACACGAGATTCCGGCTGTTCTCCTCGACCCTCCGAAAACGGAAAAGGCCGGCCGCCCTCGCGGACGACCGCCCTTTCCGATTCCGTCAGGAAGCACCGAAGCGCCCTAGAAGGAGTACTCCAGGGTCGCGTAGTAGAAGCCTCCGGCCGTCCCGAAGACGTTGTCGAACTGATTCACGTACGGCCAATTCCCGGAGTAGCTGCTGTCGAAGGTAATGCCTCCGGCCTCCACCTGACGGACCTTCGGGGGCCGAGCATCGAAGAGGTTGTCCGCTCCAATTCCCAGGGTCAGGCCCTGCGAGAATTCGTAGGACACCTCGGCGTCGACCAGCAGGGTAGGAGGAACGCGGTTCACGTGGTTCAACGCGACGCGCTCGTTTGAGCCGTCGCCGTCCATGTCGGCCGTCTGGGAGCTGACCTGCTCTCCCGGCCGCCATCCGCGCAGCATGACGCTCAGGCCGCGGTAATCGTAGTTCACCGTCGTAGAGAGGCTCGACTGCGGCAGAGCCTCTTCGAACTCCATCCGGCAGTCCAGGTCACAGAGGCTTACCCCTTTCTCTTCGAGCGGCTCGGGCAGCTCGTTGACGCTTCCGTCCACCACTTCGCGCTCGCGCCAGTTGTAGCTGGAAGAGATGCGCATCCGGCCGTAGTCCCCGAGCTCAAATCCGTATCGGGCGACAACGTCGACCCCGTAAACGTGGGTGTCGAAGGCGTTCGTGAGGAACGAGCCGGCCGTGAGGGCACTCAGCTCCGGCTGCTGATCGAAGATTTCGTCGATCGGGCCTCCGTCCTCCCGGATGAAGGTCGAGGAAGAGGTCACCCGATCCTGGACCTGAATGTCATACCCGTCGATCGTAATCGACATATTGTCAATCGGCTCCGCCGTGAGTCCGCCACTGAAGTTGACGGAGGTTTCCGGGTTCAGAGACGGAAGGTTGAGCGCCTGGGCGGCTCGGCTGTCGAGCGGGAAGGTCCGGATGTCCACGCCTTCCTGGAACCCGTCTCCGTCGATGTCCTGGAATCCCGTCTGTGTGGAGGAGAAGTTGCTCTGAAGCAGCGAGGGCGCCTTGAATCCGGTGTTGAACGACCCTCGAATGGCGTAGCCGTCGATGAACTCGTAGCGCGTGGCCATCTTGTACGTGAAGGTCGACCCGAAGTCGCTGTACTGCTCAAAGCGCACGGCGCCGTTCACGAGCAGATTCTCGGTAATGTCCATGGACACATCGACGTATCCGCCGACGTTCTGTCGCCACGTGTTTACCTCGTCGGTCGGGGTGAAGCCCGGGAAACACTGGCTTCCCACGGCCGGCTGTCCGCCCTTGTCGGGCCCCGTCGGGATGCTCTGTCCCCCGTCGAGGTACGACTTCGGTTCGCCGGCGCCGATCTGGTAGTTCTCGAAGCGAGCTTCCCCTCCGAAGGACACGTTCAAGGAGTTCACTGCACTTGTCTCCACCGTCTTCGTGGCGTTGACGTTGCTGGTGATTTCCTGTGTGGTCTTCGTGCCCACGTCGAAGAAGTTCGGACTGTACTCCTGATACGTGGCGTTGTGGGTGTCGTCCATGCGCCGGTTGAAGAAATTCCCTCCATACTGTGAGCTGAGGTCCCACGTCCAGCTTTCGGTTTCCCCTCGAATCCCGGCTGCTGCCGACGCGTCCGTTGAGATGTTGTCGTAGATCGGCAGAAAGCCGTTCGGGTACTGCACGTTGTACCGCTTGGACTGAACCGGAAGGCGCGGAAAGCACCCGCTCCGCGCGTGCCGCCGACTTGCCCCTCCGAAGGAATACGCCGTCGCCCCCGTCGACCCAATGGGAACCTCGGCGTTGTAGAACAGGCCCCCTTCCGTACGCTTGGGCTCGCCCATCCGGAAGGTTTTCTCCGGATTCTCCTCCCAGAGCTCATTGAGCCGATCTTGTTCGGGGGAGTAAAATGTCGTGTCAGCCCCGTCACCGACGGTCTGATCTGAGTATGGTCCTTCGTCCACGCCTTTCCCGGCGTTCTCGTTGACGACGGTTCCCCAGTACTGCTGACGGTTGTCCGGGCCGACCCGGTTCACGAGGTCATTGTACCGGAAATTCCCGGAGATCTTGAGGAATCCCTGTTCGGCGACTGAGACCCCGTACCCGGCATCCAACTGGACCGTCTCGCCGTCCCCCTCACTGTACAGCCCCGACTTTGTGGATACCGAGAAGCCCGGTTCATCATCCAGAATGATGTTCATCACGCCTGCGATGGCGTCCGATCCGTACTGCGCGGAGGCTCCATCTCGGAGCACCTCTACGCGCTTGATTGCGCTCGCCGGGAGTGCACTCATGTCTACCCCTGCCGAGTGGCCGCCATTCTCGATGGCTGACTTGTGCCGGCGCTTTCCATTCAGCAGGGTCAACACCTGATCCGACCCAAGTCCACGCATTCGAATGGGCCGCACCGTCTCGGTCCCGTCGCCCATCGCCTCACGAGGCATGTCAATCGATGGAATGGTCTTTTGGAGCATTTCGCCCGTCCGACTCGTCCCCGCCGTCTCGAGGTTGGCGCCATCCACGACGTCCTTCGGGGTCGGAGATTCGAGGGCTGTGCGCTGTGTGCTCCGAGACCCAACCACGACCACCTCGTCGAGGTCGACCTGTTCGGACGTGAGAGTGAAATCGACCGTCACAGTTTCGCCAGCGCCCACGTCGATCGTCTGGGTCGTCGGTTCATACCCGGTGAAGCTCGCCTTCAGCGTGACGGTCCCCGGCTCGACCGTGAGCGTGTACATCCCGTTGCCGTCCGCGCTCGTGCCGTTCGTCGTCTCGGCCACCTGAACGTTCGCACTGGGCAGGGGGACGCCCGCACCATCTACCACCTGCCCCTCGATCGTCGCTTCCTGCGCCTGCGCCGGCACGCTCCCGATGACGAGGAATAAAAGCACAAAGACAACCGGCAATACTCTACAAAGTCTAGTCGCAATATTTTCCCTGCAAAGGGTCAAAAATTTGGTCTGATTCGTCGAAGGAAAGAGCGAATGTGCTGTGCTTGTATCGTCCATCATACTAGCCTCCACCGTGTGATTCGTAAAGGAACGTGAGCAGGAATCACACCCGTGTGTCTGGCAGATGAGCTCAGTATTCTGGATCTATATCACATCGCGGTAGGTTCAATTATTTCCGTAATACGACCAAAACGCAACAGAAGAACTATCAGAATGTCAAATCAGGCTCAGTAATTAGTTCTATAGCCCTGTAATTACCTTAAAAAACACATTGTTTATATTCCGTAAATATGTAGAAGAGGTGAAGAGAACCGCTTCCAAAAAGTGAAAGGGCTTTTCTCATTTTTTGACGATTGACTCTTTGACGTTTTCTTCTGGTTCTATGGAGTGAGATTACACCCGTGTCGTCTGGCATTGAGCTCAGTGCTCTGGGTCTCACTGGCTCTCTTTCTCGTCAGACTCACCAAACCACCTATGACCCGACGTGAATTCATCTGGTCTGTCGTGCGCACCGGCGGTTCGGCCGCGGCGGCATTGTCCGCCCTCGATCTCCGCGAGTCGTCGTCGCCGCCGTCACTGCCCGACCGGCGGGGCGATGGGGGCGGCAAGCACATTCTCGTGCTCGGAGGAGGGCTCGCCGGCCTGTCCGCTGCGTACGAGCTTCGGAAGCTCGGCTACTCCTGTACCATCCTGGAGGCCCGCACGCGGCCCGGGGGCCGCTGCTGGAGCGTGCGCGGCGGGGACACGACCTCGGAGATTGACGGTCCCACGCAGACCGCTGCCTTCGACTCGGGCCACTACCTGAACGCCGGTCCGGCCCGCATTCCGCATCACCACTCCCTGACGATGGACTACTGTGAGGAGTTGGGCGTGGAACTCGAAATGTTCGCCAACGACAACGAGGCTGCGTATTACTACGTCGAGGGGGAGGGGCCTCTGGCCGACCAGCCGGTCCGGGCCCGGAAAGTCGAAACGGACCTGTATGGCTATACCTCCGAGTTGCTGGCGAAGTCCGTCCACGAGGACAAGCTCGACACGCCGCTCTCGAGCCGGGATGAGGAACGTCTCCTGGCGTATCTGCGGGAGCGAGGGGCGCTTTCCGACGACTTTTCCTATGAGGGGACTGCCCGACGCGGATACGAGTCGAACCCTAGTCCCACGAGCGACGCGGAGCTCGCCGACCCGTTCACGCTGGAGTCCATCATTAAAAGCGGCTTCGGCGACGAATACAGCGATGCCTACGGCTTCCACCAGCAGCCGACGATGTTTGAGCCCGTCGGCGGCATGGATCGCATTCCGCAGGCCTTCGCCGAAGAACTCAATCGGGACCTAGAATATGGGGCGGAGATCGATGGTATTTTTAAGCAAGCAGACGGCGGAGTGGAGGTGAGCTACGTCGACGCGCACAATCGTCCACAGAAGGTGGAGGGAGATTACTGCGTCTGCACCATTCCACTGTCGGTCCTTAGCTCGATTGAGAACAATATGTCGACGGAGATGACCGAGGCGATTGACGCTGTCGACTTTTCCCGGACCGGCAAAATTGGGCTACAGTTTTCTCGTCGCTTCTGGGAAGAGGACGAATACATCTACGGCGGGGTCTCCCGTACGAGCATGGACATCACACAGATCTGGTACCCCAACTACGACTTTTTTGCCGACAAAGGCGTTCTCATCGGCTACTACAACTTCGGCGATACCGCCGAAAAGGTCGGTGATCTCGACGCCGTCGGCCGCGAGGAGCTGGCCCTCGAGCAGGGCAGCAAGATTCACCCACAGTACCGAGAGGAGTTTGAGAATTCGTTCTCGATTGCCTGGCACAAGACGCGATATCAGGAAGGCGGTTGGGCCGACTACGACGAAGAGACCCGTGAGACGTACTATTCGCGTCTCACCGAACCGGACGGCCCCATCTACCTGGCCGGTGACCAGATTAGCAATCATCCGGGCTGGATGAACGCCGCCTTCAAGTCGGCGCACTACGCGGTCCGGCGCATCCACGATCGCGAGGCGGCCTCTCCGCCAACCTCTTCGTCCGGGGAGTAACTCACACCCCGGTGTCTGTACTCTCTCGTTCTTCTTTTGAAATCCGATCCTTTTTATGCGATCACTGTGTACGACTGTCATTCTCCTTCTGCTGACATGCGGCCTCGCCGTCGGGCAGGGGCAAATTCGGTACATCGGAGGGGACGACTCCCCCATCGCCTCCGCCGTCGAAATTCCGGAAGACCGCACCCTCTTTTGGATGAGTGGCACTGTCCCTCCCGTTGCGGACGAAAGTGCACCGGAGGGCTCAAAGGCCCGGTACGGCGACATGGAGACTCAAGCCACGGGGACCCTGCAGCGAATTGAAGATACCCTCGAGGAGCACGGGCTCACGATGAACGACGTCGTGTTTCTGAAAGTCTACCTGGCCCCCGACGACGACGGCTCGGTCAATTTCGAAGGGTGGTCTGCGGCCTACAGTAAGTTCTTCGGCACCGAAGAAACGCCCACGAAGCCGGCCCGCTCGACGATGGCGGTCCACCAGCTGTTCAGTCCCGCCTGGCGCGTGGAGGTGGAGGCCATTGCCGCCCGTCCCGAATAGTCCCCACTCGGACGACGGAATTCGAGCACGGACGTGTGAGGCGGGGACCACGGTCCAACCTTTAGTCTTCTCTCCGACGAGGCGAGTGGGTGTTAGGCCGCACGCATGAGGCGAGTAGATTCCGTGTCGTTTGCCCACACGGACGGGCAGAGATGAGTCTATTTCCTCCCCAGCAGTCCGTTCTTTACCGGAACGGGCTGCTTTTTTTCTGGCACGTCCTTCGACGGCTCCGTACAGTCTCCGGGGCAGGCTCGTCGGGCTACTCGGGCACCTGGTTGCCTCCCTTCCCAACCGCCGCCACCTCGCCCCCTGTGGCCTGAGCGTCTCGGGTCCGTTCCAGTTCCTCCCGCAGAAATCGGGAGGTGTGCGTGTCGGCTTCCGCCAGAGCTTCCGGTGGGCCCTCGAACAGAATCTCGCCTCCCTCGCGTCCGCCCTCGGGGCCGAGGTCGATGAGGTGGTCGGCCTGCTTAATAATGTCCATGTTGTGCTCGATGACGATCACGGTGTTGCCCTCGTCCACGAGGCCGTGCAGGACGTTGAGGAGGTGCCGTACGTCCTCGAAGTGCATGCCGGTGGTGGGCTCGTCGAGGATGTAAAGCGTGTCGCCCGTGCCGGGGCGGGAGAGCTCCTTGGACAGTTTGACGCGCTGCGCCTCGCCCCCACTCAGGGTGGTGGACGGCTGGCCGAGCGTGAGGTAGCCCAGGCCCACCGCGTCGAGCGTCTTGAGGGTGCGCATGAGGCGCGGCTGGTTCTCGAAGAAGTCCAGCGCCTCGGCCACCGTCAGGTCCAGCACCTCGGCGATGTTTTTGTCCTTGTATTCCACTTCCAGCGTCTCCGGGCCGTAGCGCTTGCCGTCGCACTCGTCGCAGGTGACGTCCACGTCCGGCAGGAAATTCATTTCGAGGGTCACCGTGCCGGTGCCGCCGCACTTTTCGCAGCGGCCCGGGTCCGTGTTGAAGCTGAAGCGGCTCTTGTCGTACCCACGGATCTCTGCTTCCGGCAGCTTGGCGAAGAGGTCGCGGAGGTAGTCCATCAGCTTCGTGTAGGTGGCCGCGTTGGAGCGCGGCGTGCGCCCGATGGGCTGCTGGTCGATTTCGATAACCTTGTCGGCGTTGTCGAGCCCCTCCACGTCGTCGTAGGGGAGGGGCACCGTCTTCGCGTCGTGGTACTCGCGGTGGAGGATGGGGAAGAGGGTCTGGTTCACGAGTGTCGACTTGCCGGAGCCGCTGACGCCCGTCACGCAGATGAGCTTGCCGAGCGGAAACTCGACATCCTGTCCCTTTAGATTGTGCCCCGTTGCGCCCTTGAGAATGATCGACTCGCCCGTGCCCTCGCGGCGCTCGTCGGGGAGGGGAATGACGCGCTCGCCCTGCAGGTAGGCCGCGGTCAGGCTCTTGAAGTCGTAGTGCGCGCTGTCGTATTCGGCGGCGCGCTCGGCCACCTGCTCGCGAGCGACGCCGTTGTCTTCGATGACGGTATCGCCCGCTTCGGAATATTTTCCATTGGCCGTTCCGTCGGAACGGGCCTGCGGATTGCCCTGACCGTTCGTTGAGGCATGGTCCACCGGGTCCACCGTGAGAACGGAGGGCGGGCCGGTGGTGATGACGTGCCCCCCGTGGATGCCGGCGCCGCGGCCGAGGTCCCCTACGTGGTCGGCGGCCTCGATCATGTCGCGGTCGTGCTCCACCACGATCACCGAGTTGCCGAGGTCGCGCAGCGACTCCAGGGACTGGATGAGCCGATTGTTGTCGCGCGGGTGGAGGCCGATCGACGGCTCGTCGAGGACATAGAGGACGCCGGTGAGCTGGGTGCCCACCTGCGTGGCGAGGCGGATGCGCTGGCTCTCGCCGCCGCTAAGGGTGCGGGCCGGACGGTCGAGCGTGAGGTAGCCCACGCCCACGCCGACGAGGAAGTCCAGCCGTTCGCGCACCTCCTTCACGATCGGTTCGCCGATGCGCTCCTGTCGCTCCGTCTCGAACGGCACGTCCTCCACAAACTCGCGCAACTGGGTGAGGTCCATTTGCGCAAGATCGGCGATGGACTGGTCCGCAATGCGGTAGTGGAGGCTCTCCTGCTTGAGGCGCCCGCCGTCGCACTCGGGGCAGTCCATCTCGCGCATGAACGATTCCGCCCGCCGCCGCTTCTTGGACGAGCTCGTCTCCTCGTATGTGTGCCAGATGTGCTCGTAGAGGCCGCCGAAGCGGTGCTTGTACTTCACCTCGCGGCCCTTGTAGCCGTAGGTGATGTCGAACTGCTCGTCGCCCGCCCCGTCGAGAATGACGCTGCGCTGCTCGTCGGTCAGGTCCTCAATCGGCGTGTCGAAGTCGAAGCCGTAGGCCTCGGCCACCGCTTCCAACTGGTTGAAGATCCAAATGTCGCGGGGTTTTCCGAGCGGCGCTAGGGCGCCCTCGTTAATCGTCTTCTCTGGATGGGGGATGACGAGCTGCGGGTCGATCTCGTTCGTTTTTCCCAACCCCTCGCAGTTCGGGCATGCGCCGTACGGGGTGTTAAACGAGAACATGTTGGGCGAGGGCTCCTCGTAGGAGAGCCCCGTTTCGGGGTCCACGAGGTGGCGGCTGAAGAGGTGGTCGCCGGTTTCGATGTCGGGGCCGTCCACGACATTCGCTATGAGCGTGCCGCCGCCCATCTCCAGCGCGGTCTCGACGGACTGGCTCACGCGCGAGCGGATGCCGTCTTTCACCTTGAGGCGATCGACCACCACCTCCACGTCGTGCGTCTCGTAGCGCTCCAGCTTCATGCTATCCTCGTAGACGCGCATCTCGCCGTCGACCCGGAAGCGCTCGAAGCCCTGGGCGGAGGTCTGCTCGAAGAGCTCGCGGTAGTGGCCCTTCCGGGCCTTCACGACGGGGGCGAGGATCTGCAGCTTCGTGCCTTCGGGAAAGTCGAGGATGCCGTCCACGATCTCGTCGTCGCTCTGCTGCCGCATCCGGTTGCCCGTTTCGTACGAGTAAGCCGTGGCGGCGCGGGCGTAGAGCAGGCGCAGGAAGTCGTAGGCCTCCGTGACGGTGCCGACCGTGGAGCGCGGGTTGCCGGAAACGGTCTTCTGCTCGATGGAGATGACCGGCGAGAGGCCGTCGATGTAGTCGACCTCCGGCCGCTCCATCATCTCCAGGAACTGGCGCGCATAGGCGCTCAGGCTCTCCATGTAGCGGCGCTGCCCCTCG
>JAHENZ010000036.1 GCA_018609755.1 Salinivenus sp.
GCTCGACCGCAACGGCCTGCGCCCCTGCCGCTACTGGGTGACGCACGACAACCGGCTCGTGATGGCCAGCGAAGCCGGGGTGGTGGACCTGCCGCCCGGAAAGGTGTCACGCAAGGATCGACTGCAACCGGGGCAGCTCTTCCTTGCCGACGCGGAGGAGGGGCGCATCGTGCCGGAGGACGAGGTGTTCGACCGTCTCACGGATGAGAAGTACGCGCGGTGGCTCGACGAGCAACGGGTGCGGCTCCGCACGCTCGTTTCCGCCGACACGTCCCGAGGCGACGTGGCGCCGGAGGCGGGCCTTCATCTCAACGGCGACCCCCACGCCCTGCCGCGCCGCCAGAAGGCATTCGGCTACTCGCGGGAGCACGTGCGGCGCCTCATGAAGCCGATGGTCGAAGACGGCAAAGATCCGGTGGGTGCGATGGGGAACGATACGCCCCCGGCCGTGCTCTCGGACCACAACAAGACGCTCTTTACCTACTTCAAACAGCTCTTCGCGCAGGTCTCCAACCCGCCTCTCGACTACATCCGGGAGGAGCTCGTGACCTCACTCGAAAGCCACATCGGTAGCAAGGGAAATCTCCTGAACGAAGAGCCCGACGACTGCCGGCAGCTTCACCTGGAGTCGCCCATTCTCAGGGACGCCGACTTTCAGGCGATTCAAGACATTGACGTCAACGGCATCCGCTCCACCACCATCGACACCACCTTCGATCCGGAGACGAGTCTGGAGGAGGCGGTCGAGCGGGTGCGGAGCGACGCCCGGCAGGCCATCGACAATGGGTACGAACTCCTCATTCTGTCCGACCGGGCCGCCGGGGCCGACCGCATTCCCATCCCGAGCCTCCTCGTGGTCGGGGGGGTGCACCACGACCTGATCCGAACGGGACGGCGGACGAACGCGGGGCTCGTACTGGACAGCGGACAGCCCTGTGCCGTGCACCACTTCTGCACGCTCATCGGATACGGGGCCGACGCGGTGTATCCGCATCTGGCCTACACGACGGTGCGCGACCTCGTGGACCGTGCCGACGACGTGGCGGACGTTGAGACTGCCATCGAGCGCTACGTCGGCTCTGTAGAGCAGGGGCTGCTCAAGGTGATGGCCAAAATGGGCATCTCCACGCTTGAGAGCTACAAGGGCGCGCAGGTGTTCGAGGCCGTGGGCCTCACGTCCGACTTCGTGGAGAACTACTTTTCAGGCACCACCTCGCGCATTGAGGGGGTCGGCATCGACGAGCTCGAAGAGGACATCCGCGAGCGGCACGAAAACGCCTTCAAGGTCGACATTCCGGGCAGCACCGACCTCGAAACCGGCGGCGAGCTCTACTGGCGGCGCGACGGGGAGCACCACCAGTGGAATCCGCAGACGATCGGCAAGCTGCAGCACGCCGTGCGGGCCAACGACCGCGCCGTCTACGACGACTTTGCCCAGCACCTGAACGACCAGTCGCGACAGCACCAGACGCTCCGGGGCCTCATGGCGTTTGATCCTGATGCCGAGGACGCGATTCCCCTCGACGAGGTGGAGCCGGTGGAGGACATCGTGCAGCGCTTCTTCACGTCGTCGATGTCGTTCGGCTCGTTGAGTCCGGAGGCGCACGAGACGCTGGCCGTGGCGATGAATCGTCTCGGGGGTATGGCGAGCACCGGCGAGGGGGGCGAGCAGGTCAATCGCTTTGGGACCGAGCGGGAGTGCTCGATCAAGCAGGTGGCCAGCGGCCGGTTCGGCGTGACGAGCACGTACCTCAAGAATGCCGACCACATCGAGATTAAGATGGCCCAGGGTTCGAAGCCGGGCGAGGGGGGGCACCTGCCGGGGCAGAAGGTGAACGACATCATCGCCAAGACCCGGTACACGACGCCGGGCGTGTCGCTCATCTCCCCGCCGCCGCACCACGACATCTATTCGATCGAGGACCTGGCGCAGCTCATCCACGACCTCAAGAGTGCCAACCCGGACGCCGACGTGCACGTGAAGCTCGTGGCGGCGGCCGGCATTGGGGTCATCGCGGCGGGCGTGGCGAAGGCGAAGGCCGACGCGGTGCTCATCAGCGGCGAGTCCGGTGGCACAGGCGCCTCGCCGAAGACCTCGATCAAGTCGGCCGGCCTGCCGTGGGAGCTGGGCGTGACGGAGGCACAGCAGGTGCTTCTGGAGAACAAGCTGCGCTCCCGCATCCGCATGCGGGTCGACGGCGGCCTCAAGACGGGGCGCGACGTGGCGATGGCTGCCCTCATGGGAGCCGAGGAGTACGGGTTTGGGACCGGGGCGCTGGTCACGCTCGGCTGCATCATGCTCCGCAAGTGCCACTGCAACACCTGCTCGGTGGGGATTGCCACGCAGGATCCGGAGCTCCGGAAGAAGTTCGTGGGCGAGCCGGAGCACGTCATGAACTACATGCGCTTCATTGCGCAGGAGCTGCGCGAGATTATGGCCGAGCTCGGCTTTCGCACCGTCGACGAGATGGTGGGCCGTACCGATAAGCTCCGCCAGCGCGAGACCGACCACCGAAAGGCACGGCGGCTGGACCTGAGCCCGCTCCTCCGCAAGCCGGAGAGCGACGACGACCTGCACAAGACGCGCGAGCAGAATCACAAGCTGGACGGCAAGCTCGACTACACGCTCATTGAGGAAGCACAACCGGCGCTAGACGACGAGACGCCGGTCCACCTTGACCACAAGATCCACAATCGCGACCGCACGGTGGGCGCCACCCTCAGTTCAGAGGTCACCGGCCGTTACGGCCAGGAGGGCCTTCCTGACGACACGATCCGAGTGGACTTCAACGGCGTGGCGGGTCAGAGCTTCGGTGCGTTCCTCGCAAATGGTATTACGCTGGACCTCGACGGCGAGGCCAACGACTACGTTGGCAAGGGCCTCTCGGGCGGGCGCATCATCATCCGCACCCCCGAGGATGCCGGCTGGGTGGCCGACGAGAACATTATTCTCGGCAACGTGGCGCTCTACGGAGCCACGCGGGGCGAGGCCTACTTCAACGGCCAGGGGGGCGAGCGCTTTGCCGTCCGCAACTCCGGCGTGCAGGCCGTCGTGGAGGGCGTGGGCGATCACGGCTGTGAATACATGACCGGCGGCGTGGTCGTGATCCTCGGCGACACGGGGCGCAACTTCGGCGCGGGCATGAGCGGCGGCGAGGCCTACGTGCTCGACGAGAGCGGCGACTTTGAGCGGAAGGTGAACCCCGGCATGGTGCACGTCGAGCGGCTGACGGACGAGCGGGATCAGCGCCTCGTTCGGCGGCTCGTGGAGACGCACCTCCACCACACCGATAGCGAGAAGGCGCAGCGCGTGCTCGACAATTGGGACACGGCCGTCGACCAGTTCCGCAAAGTGATGCCCAACGCCTTTGCAAAGCAGGTGGAAGAGCACCTGGAGCGGGGCGAAGACATCCGTCCGCCCGTGCCACCGGCTCCTTCTGAACGCGCGCCGGTTGCCGCGTAGTTGTGCTCCACGAGAGTTTCCATCTTGGCCCCCCAAGTGCAGGCAC
>JAHENZ010000037.1 GCA_018609755.1 Salinivenus sp.
GGAAGGTCTCCATCCGGGGAATCGGGTCGCGCTGGCGCCATTCCTCGACTTCGCTGTCTTCGCGATAGGCCGAGGGATCGTCGACGGTCGTGTGGGCACCGAGGCGGTACATCTCGGCCTCGATCAGTGAGGGCCGTGGCCCGTCGGGATCCTCGGCTTTCGCCCGCTCGGCCGCCTCGCGCGTGACGGCGTAGACGGCCAGGGGATCCATGCCATCGACCTGGACGCCCGGGAAGCCGTAGGCGTCGGCCTTCTGGGCGAAGGTTGCGCTCGCGGTCTGGCGGTCCCGCGGGACCGAAATCGCGTACTGATTGTTGTTGCAGACAAAGATTGCCGGCGCGTCGAAGACGCCGGCGAAGTTCAGTGCCTCGTGGAAGTCACCTTCGGAGGTCGCCCCGTCGCCAAAGTGACAGGCCACGGCAACGCGGTCCCCCTTGAGTGCTGCTGCCCAGGCCATTCCCGTCGCGTGGGGCAGGTGGCTCGCGATGGAGATGTTGATCGGAAAGACGTTCTTGTCTGCGAGCCACTCGTTGCCGATTTCGTGGCCGAGCCAGTAGAGCAGGTACTCGTGGGAGATGCCCCGAGCAACCACGGCGCCGTGCTCGCGGTACTGAAAGGACAGCCAGTCAGCATCCTCGAGGGCATGCGTCGAGGCGACCTGTGCGGCCTCCTGGCCCTGGAGGGGCGGATAGGTTCCCATCCGTCCCTGGCGGTGTAAGGTGGTCGCGCGTTCGTCGAGGACGCGCGCGAAGCGCATCTCCTCGTAGATGTCGAGGAGTTCCGCGTCGTCGATGTCGGGGACGGTCGCGCCGTCGCGGACGTGCCCCTCGTCGTCCAGAATCTGGACGGGCCAGTCCTCGCGGTCGGCCGTGAACCCACCGGATGCCATGCGGTGGCACGTCGACCGGCCGGTCCAAAGGTCTTGCTGTCGGTTCTCTCTCCAAGACGGATACACCCGGTACCGTCGCATACTGGTCACCTGATGTATCCCAAGCGGACGCCGATTGTTGCGGCAGTGTATCCACCGCCTTGCGTCCCGAACACTGGCCGGCACAATGGTTTTGTAGAGCACTCTCTAATTGTGAGATAGTGTAGCATACTCATGGTCGACTCAGCTTCGGAGCGACCTGCTGCCCCCGAGCAGCCTCCCGGCGACTGGCGCGACCAGGCCCGCCGTCACTGGCGTCGATGTCTGCTGTTCGTCGCCCACTGGCGACTGCGGCTGTCCATCGGTTTGACACTCGTCGTCCAGGCCGTTCGCCAGGCAGCACGCTCCGTCCGGCGCGGCGGCAGTGACGGTGAGACGGGCCCGGCAATCGACGGTGGGGCCGGGCCGCTGCTTCCTTCGGTCGCCAGCGTTCGGTCGCTACCGGTCAAACGGGAGGCGGATTCGCCCAGTCGCGACGAGCAGGCTGACCTCGAATCACTGCCGACGTCTCGGTGCCAGCAGCGGGAACTTCCGTCGGGTAACGGTGTCCTCGACGTGCAGCGCACGCCAGATCGGCTGATCATGTTTGACCCCGCGACTGACGAGGCCTACCTCGCGTCGACACACTGGGTCGACATCGAGGAGTGAATCCCTACGGTTAACTTGTCGCCCTCGATAGCTACGTTGTGACATTGTCGGAGCGGCCGGCCCCGGAACGCGATACGATTCGTCGCCGCCTTTCTGGCCCTATTCGTCTCCTCAGCAACTCGTCTGCAGCGGGTCCAACCATCCTCGGTGGGATCGGTCTCGGGCTCGTGGCTGTGTCGGCCTGGCACCTGGTCGTGGAACTACGCGCGCTGGAGACGCTGCTCCCACCAGTGGTTGCGGCCGCACTCGGCATCGTTCCAGGCCTGGGATTGATCGCACTCGGGATCTGGCTCCGTTCGAGCGAGTTCAGCCCGCGAGGGCGCTGGTCGGTCGCGGCAAGTTGCGTCGCCGGCACGCTGCTGTTCGGCGCACTGATGCTTGCCTCCATTGCGGTCCGCATCGCCGAGGGCCGTCCCGTGGGGGAGCCGGAGTTTCCACTGACAATCGCCTGCGCGACGGGTGGCGTTGCTGGAGCCCTCGTCGGCATCCTGTTCGTCCGCGTTCGCCAGTCTGCAGCGGCGGCAGAGCGAGCAGAGCAAAATCTGGCATTCGTCAACGACGTGTTTCGACACGACGTTCTCAACGCCCTGACGGTGATCCGCGGCCAGGCGGAGTTGCTCCCGGACGACCAGGCCGACGCAGCGCGGTCGATCGTCGAACAGACGGAGCGACTGCAGGGGCTCACTGAACGCACCAATGCGCTCCTCCGCACGCTGGGCGACGAGACGGACACTGACCTGGATCCGATTGCGGTCTCCAGCGTTCTTCGGAGCAAGACGGCTGAACTGGATCGAGCCTACAATTCGGTCACGGTCGAGGCCGACGTCGCCGATGACCTGGCCGTCCAGGCCCACCCCGTCTTCGCGGACGTGGTCTGGAATCTGCTGACCAACGCCGTCGAGCACAACCACAGGTCCGACCCGCACGTCTGGGTGACCGCCACCCGTGAGGCCGACGTGGTCCGACTGGTCGTGGCAGACGACGGACCCGGTATCCCAGCAGCGGACCGGCGCCACCTGTTCGAGGAGACCACCGCGCGAGAGAACTCGACTGGCGGGTTCGGACTCTTTTTCGTCAGCCGGATGATCGAAGCCTGGGGTGGCTCGATCACGGTCGGGGCGCGCGAGCCCAGGGGCACCCGTTTCGTGGTCGAGCTCCCGGCCGCCGACGAGTCGGCGTTGCAGTTCAGCTGAGACTGCGCCGGGGGATAAACGGTTATCGCGGGCGAGGGCGAATCCTGCGCAATGCGAACGCTGGATGGCGAGGCCGCCGGTGGCCAGTTTCTCAGAACGGCGCTCTCGCTCTCTGTCCTCACCGAGACCTCGGTTCGGATCGAGCACGTCCGCGCTGATCGGCCCGAGCCAGGCTTGAAGTCCCAGCACGCCGCCGCAGTGGACGTTCTCGCCGCCATCTGCGACGCGGACGTCACGGGAACCGACGTTGGATCGACGACCGTCACCTTCGAGCCGGGGCCGATCTCGACCAACCACGTCGATGTCGACGTTGGCACGGCTGGCAGCGTCGCCCTCGTCTTCGACGCAGTGCTTCCGATCGCGGCGAGGCTCACGGAGCCGCTTTCCGTCACGGCGACCGGCGGCACGGATGTGACTTGGTCGCCACCGCTCGCGTCCCTGACCCACGTCAAGCTGCCGCTCCTCCGCCGCCACGGCGTTCAAGCGGCTGTCGAACGCGACCGGACCGGGTTCTACCCTGCCGGTGGCGGTCGGGCAACCCTGCACCTGGGCCAGTCCACTATAGCGCCTATCGACTGCACCTGCCGCGGCGACGGACGAGGTGCGGTGGTGCGGTCCATCGCGAGCGAGGGACTCGGCGACGCTGACGTCGCGGACCGGCAGGCCACTGCTGCAGTCGACCGCCTCGCAGACTCCGGGTTGACGGTCCATCACTCCACGACAACTTACGCAGAGACTGCCTGTGCGGGCACGTCGATCCTCGTCTCTCTCGCCTACGAGCAGACTCGGGCGGGATTCGATGCCCTCGGTGAACCTGGGCTGCCCGCTGAAGACGTCGGTCAGCGGGCCGCCGAAGCCGCCCTCGCCTTCCACGAAGGCGATGCCGTGGTCGACGAGCACATGGCGGATCAGCTGCTCGTCTTCGCTGCAATCGCCGGGGGGACCCTCGTGATTCCCCGGATGACCGAGCACGTCGAGACGAGTCTGGCGCTACTCGAGGAGTTCGGTCTTGAGGTCCACGTCGACGACGGACCTGGTTATGTGCAGATCACCGTCCACGATGGACTGGAGTCTGCAGCGCTCGGACGCTGATTCTGGGTGGGATGCGTCTTAGCTTAGCCTCGGCTAGTTCAAATTCCGTTGGCGGTTTCGTTGCTCGCGTTCGTTCACAACAGAAATGGGCTCACGAGTCGCTTCGCTCCTCGTCCGCAGTATTCGAGACTCTCCCTTCGTCCTCTCACGGGCCGCGAAGCGCCCCGTTCGAGTGGTATGAGGGACCAACGGTCCCTCACTAGTCGAGTCTCGCTATGCGCCGGCCGGGA
>JAHENZ010000038.1 GCA_018609755.1 Salinivenus sp.
TCCTGGTCTACGCCATCACCCGGGTAAATTTCATCAAGGCCCTCACCTTCTAGCCATGTTGCGCTCAACTCCATGTGCTGTGGACTCCACTCAGCTCGTAGAGTAAACCTCTGGTCTTCAGAAACCGTCTTGAGATCTATCTCGATTCGATGTCCTAGACGCTCGAAAATCAATGCTCTCCCTTTGAACGCCACTCGATGGATGTAATTTCCTCCCACCGAAAGTTGCGTGATTGGATAGTAATCCTCATCTGGGCGCCGATCATGGCAAAGTGTCTGCTTGTGATCAATGTAGTTGGAGTAATCCGACGACTCAGGTAGCTCTTCGAGGGTCACTTCGTCTCTAGGACGATACCACTGAAAGTCGAAATGTCGTACACCCGTCCTGCTCCAAACCGCAACGGAAGAGTTAGGGATACAGGTGTACCCATCAAGGTCATATGGGAAGCCAAGCGCCTGAACGACCAACGTTCCTGACGGTGTGAGCAGAGCCCCTGCATCATCCGTCTCAAAGGAAAAAGATGTGTACTTTACTTCGTGCTCAGATGTGATCTGATCTAAATTCTCCATCAAACAAGACGAGCATATCCTTGGAAATGTATTGAGGACTCAACCTCCAACTACGATCCACCAGGGAGACTCTCGCAGAACCGGGCCATCGTCGCCCCGGTGAAGCCGATGCAGATCCCTAAACCCTACAGGCTCGTAAATCTATCTTCGAGCGCGCGGAGAACCACTACAGAATAACAGTAATAATGGATTTTACTGTCATTCTGGCTTGCCGCAGCGGCCTATCACGATTCACAGTGTCGCAAGCAGACCGGAAAGACCCAAACAGCTATTTCCCTGTCCCTTCCCCCGATTGTCCCCATCAACTCATTACTCGTCAAATCACAACCGACAGCAGGCACCAGAGCTAGAAATTGGTCGCTCACGTACGACAGTGGCGCCCCCCTTGACACCCACTTCACGTTCCGTATCTTTTAAGACCTGCGCACCCGAAAACGTCCCCTGCGGAGCGGAAGCGCTTCCGCCAACATCCAGACATTCACTTCTGAAGACGTCCAACTGCCATGACTGTCTCCTCCCCCGCCGACCTCCGCAACGTCGCCCTCGTCGGCCACCAGGGCAGCGGCAAGACCGCCCTGGCCGAGGCCATGCTCTACACCAGCGGCGCGCTCGGCCGCCCCGGCTCCGTGAACGAGGGCACCACGCAAAGCGACTACCACCCCAGCGAGAAGGACCGGCAGATGTCGATCTTTACCTCGCTGCTGCACGCCGAGTGGCACGGCGATAAAATCAACATCCTCGACACGCCCGGCTACCCCGACTTCGCGAGCGAGGTGATTGCCGCGATGAAGGTGACGGACACCGCCATTTACGTGATGGACGCGCGCTCGGGCGTCGAAGTGGGTACGGAGATGGCCTGGACGTATGGCGAGCAGGAGGACACACCCTCCCTCTTCGTCGTCAACCACATCGACCAGCAGGCCTCCGATTTCCGCACCATCATTGATGAGATTGAGGACCGCTTCGGACGCGGGGCGACCGTCGTCCAAATTCCGGCGGGCGAGGGTACGCGCTCGCTGATCGACGTACTACGGATGCAGCAGCTCTACTACCCGGAGGGCGCATCGGAGCCGGAGGTGCAACCGATCGATGATGCGTTTGCGGACGAGGCGCAGGAGCTCCACCAGACGCTCGTCGAAGACATTGCCGCCAACGACGAGGCGCTCATGGAGACGTACTTTGAGCAGGGGAAACTGACGGAAGAGCAAATGCGCGACGGGTTGCGGGCAGCCATGCTGGAGCGGGAGCTCTTTCCGGTCTTCGTGACGAGCGCGACGGAGGTGATCGGCGTGTCGCGCCTCATGAGCTTCATCGACAACGTATGCCCCTCGCCTGCCGACCGTCCGATCGAAACGGAGAGTGGCGATGCCCTCGTGGCGAACGCCGACGACGACACGGTGGCGTTCGTTTACCGCACGATGGCCCAGGAGCACGTGGGCGAGTACTCGTACGTGCGGGCGTACGACGGCACGCTCACCTCCGGCTCGGACCTCGAAAATGCGTCAACCGGGGCCACGGAGCGGATCGGTCAGATTTACGTCCTCAACGGCGACGATCGACAGAACGTCCCCCGTCTCGTGGCCGGGGATCTAGGAGCGCTCGTAAAGCTGGACGACACCAACACGAACGACACGCTCAGGGAAGCACGCTCGGACGTGGTCATTCCTCCAATTCAGTTTCCGCGGCCCCGCTACACAATGGCCGTGGAGGCGACGGAGACGGGCACGGAAGACAAGCTCGCACAGGGCCTTCACCAGATTACCGACGAGGACCCGTCGCTCGTTTACGAGCATGATCCCATCCTGAACCAGCTCACGTTAAGCGGGCAGGGGGAGCTCCACCTCCAAATTGCCAAATCACGCCTGCAACGCCGGGCGGGCGTGGAGGTCACGTTCCACGAGCCCCGCATCTCGTACCGCGAGGCCATCAAGAACCGAGCGCAGGCCGACTACCGGCACAAGAAGCAGTCGGGCGGCGCCGGGGAGTTTGCGGACATCTCGATGCTGGTGGAGCCCTTGGACGGCGACTTTCACCCGCCCGACTTCGTAGACGTGCGCGGTGAGGAGACGGTAGAAACCGAATGGGGAGCCGAGATTCACTTCGTCAACGCGATCGTCGGGGGCGTCATCGACATGAACAAGTTCTTCTCCTCCATCCAGAAGGGCGTCCTCGAAGCCATGAAGGAGGGACCGGTGGCCGGCTTCCCCGTCGGCGACATTCGCGTTTGCATTTACGACGGCGGCATGCACCCGGTGGACTCGAACGAGGCGGCCTTCAAGCGGGCGGCGTACGAGTGCTTCCGCAACGCCTTCCACGACGCAACGCCGGTCCTTCTGGAGCCGATTTACGAGGTCACTGTAACTACCCCCGAAGAATACACAGGCGACGTCATCAGCGACCTGAACACGCGGCGCGGGCAAATCCAAGGGATCACCACGCAGGGCCCGCTCCAGCAAATTAGCGCGGAGGTGCCCGAGGCAGAACTCCACAAGTACTCGACGACCCTCCGCTCGGTGACTCACGGCCGGGGCCTCCACATGACCCGGTTTAGCCACTACGAGCCCATGCCGGGGAACGTGCAGGAAGAGGTGGTAAACCAGGAAACGGCAGAGGCAGCAGCGTGAGCTCTAGTGACCTTGCACAACGACTCTGGCGGTTTCGAGCGCGGGTCCCCTGACGCCACAATCGTCCCCGTTTGCCGGCAGCGGTCGATACGGAGCATATTCCGTGCAGGAGATACGGACGGAAACGGCGTCACGAGGTCTGCGATTTCTCGCGTTTCAGTTGTGCAAGCCCACTAGCGGGCGGTGTGCCCGATCTCTCCGCCGATCTTATACGGAATCCAACGGTCGATGACGGGTCGAGCGCTCTCGAAAATGGCGTTCTATACCATTCGGAGTCAACTCTGACCTCCAGTGTCCCGACATCCTGAGTTGGATTTTGTATTATACGGAATCCGATCTAAAAATGTCGGGATACGAAAACCTTCAATCGGCGGCGAATGGCGCAGAACGCGACTTTTGTACATGCTGCAACCGCCATCGCTGATCGGATGTTGTATTATCCCTCTGCCACCCGCACGATGCGCCGCACCAGGTCCATCAAATCTCCGCGCACGCGCTGCCCCACGTCCAGCACGTCGTCGTGGTCGAGCTCGCCGGACGCCAGCCCCGCCGCCGGGTTGGTGATGGTAGAGAGGCCTACGACTTGCATCCCGAGCATACGGGCCTGAAGCACCTCGGGCACCGTGCTCATCCCCACCGCGTCGGCCCCCATTCGCTCCAGCGCCCGAACCTCGGCCGGCGTCTCGTAATTTGGCCCCAGCATCCACGCGTACACGCCCCGCCGCACGTCGACGCCCAGATCGAGCGCTGCCTGCTCGGCCCGGTCGGTCCACCCCGCGTCGTAGTAGTCTCCGTCCTGCTCGGGGGCTTCGGCATTCGCGCGGTGCCAGGGGGCTACGCCCGCCCCCACGCCTGGACTCGCAAACGCCACGTTCAGATGTCCCGTGATGAACATCAGCGTGCCCGGCTGAAACGTACGGTTGATCCCGCCGGCCGAGTTGGTGACCACCATGCGTTCTGCCCCAAGGGCGTGGACGAGCCGGACGGGCATCGTCAATTTCTGCACAGCGTAGCCCTCGTAGAGGTGTACGCGGCCCTGGACAAAGACGACCCGCCGGCCCTCCAGCGTTCCAAAAATCAGCCGGCCCTCGTGTCCTTCGACGGTTGAGGCTGGGTAGCCCGGAATCTCGCGCCCCTCTACGACCGTCGTATCGCTCGCCGCCTCCGCCAATGCCCCGAGACCGGACCCAAGGATCAGAGCCATCTCCGGCTCCCCGTCGACGTGCGTGTTCACAGCCTCCAGGGCGGGCTGCAGGTTCGTACCATAGGCGTCGGGATTCGACTTGGTGTGCATAAGTGAACGGAGGGTCGTTTGAACGTGCAGAAGAATTCCGTTTTCAGGATGGAATGCGCTACGAGCTGCGCAGGATACGGTAGTTTCGGAGACTCCACAGGAGTTGTTCAACCACCACCCGAACAGTCGTGGTGAGCGGAATGGCGACGAGCATGCCCACAATCCCGCCCAGCCGGGCCCCGATCAGCACCACGAACAGGATGACGAGCGGGTGGGCCTTGGCCGCCCGCGAGAAAATCAGCGGTTGGAGCAACACATTGTCGGCGAGCTGAGTGATGGCCATTGCCAGGGCCACCCAGGGCACGAGCGCAAAATTGCCGGTCTGGGCAATCCCGACCAGCGTGCCGCAGAGAAAGCCCAGGAAGGGGCCGAAGTACGGGATTGTGTTGGCGAGGCCTGTGAAAATGCCAATTGCAATGGCGTTTTGAAGCCCCACTCCCCACAGCAAGACCGAGGAAATGATCGCTATGGACGTGCACTGTACCAGCAATGCCCAAAAATACCGTCCGATGTTGCCCTCTACCTTGTCCAAAATGGCGAGTGTCACTTCCAGGTACCGATTGGGCACCAGACTCATCAAGCTGCGACGAATCTCGAGGCCGTCCTTCAGCAAAAAGAACGTAACGAAGGGGATGATGACGACGGCGTAGACGATGTTCGTGAAGACTGACACGACCGACCCCACTGTTTTCGCCATCTGGCCCTCCTGGACCAAATCTCCCTGTACCAGTGCCTGTCCCATGCGCTCTACGTTCTCCACGAGAACGCCCTGTTCGATCGGTACCACCTGTCGCACCCGGTTTTCAATGTAGGTAGCCACGTCCGCGGCCATGTCGACGCTAATAAGCTGAGAGAGCTCCCGCACCTGTTCGGCAACAAAGGGCACGATCGAGGTCAGTAATATCCCCATGCCGCCCAGAACCAACACGAAGGTCACGAAAATTGCGGGGACACGTCGCAGCCCGAGGCCTTGCTGCCAATCCACGATGGGGCGAAGCAGATAGGCCAGCACTCCCCCAACGACGAGATACAACACCAGACCGGCGAAATACCACAACAGCCATCCCCCGAGGGCCACCCCGGCGGCCCCCAGCAAAAAGCGGACGATTCGATCCACGGTGTATACTTGCCCGCTCCCATCCGGGGCTGGGTACGCAGATCTGCCCGTGCCGATGCGCTGGTACAGTGGTGGCGTGACAGAATCGGTCTGCTCTGCATCGGCCTCATGTCCAACCCCCTCCTTTGCTTCGGTCTCCGTCGAGGGGGCCGAGGAGGAAACGTCTTCTGGCATGAGCGGCGTAGCGGTTGAGATGAAAACTGGTGAGGAACAGAACGGCAGGTCCCTCTTCCTTCTCGTCCCCTGTCCCTGCATCGCCGTGAAGCCCCTTCCCACGGAGGATGGCGGGAGCCTCAAAACGAAAAGCCGCCGGCGAACGCGTACACGTCACAAGTCTTCCTCAGGGCAACGGGCTTTCCCGCTCCAACTCGTCCAGAATCGGCGAAATCGTGCCGGAGGTAAATCCGCGCCGTCGAAGATATCGATAAAGCTTCTGCTTTCGCCGTCGCGGGTCCTCTTCGTCGGCCAATCGCTTCCAGCGCTTTTCGGCGTGCTCTCGGGCCACCGCCATCAGGTCTTTGTCGGCAAACAGAGCCTGCACAGCCTCCTCAGCGACGTGTCGCTCAATGCCCCGCTCTTTGAGCTCGCGCCGGATGCGGTCGGGGCCGTACTTCTTGCTCGCAAATCGATTCCGCACGTAGTCTTTCGCGTACGCTTCGTCATCGAGGTACTCCAGCTCATACAATCGGGCGATTACGTCCTCGATGACGGGCGACGGAATCTCCTCCCGACGGAGCGTGCGGCGGACCTCCGTCTCGGTTCGCGGCTTGTGGGCGAGGTAATTGAGTGCGCGCTGCTTGGCTTGAACGTACTGCTCGTCGTGTTCGACCTCCTGCTGTTCTTCCGGGGTGAGAGTCTGCCCCACTCTGAGACCGTGTTTCACCACCACGTCCTGGTGGACCCCAAACGCGAACGTTCCGTCCAGAAAGACGGACACTCGATTCTCATCATTCTTCTGCGTCTCAAGGGCCGTGATGGTCCCAACCGCAGCATCGTCGTTCATAACCAGGAGGAAGTCGTAGAAAAACCAGTGCTCTCGTTGTACCGCCCCTTCGACCCTGAGATTCCCCAGAATCGATCGTAGTGGGCTTGCACAACTGAAACGCGAGAAATCGCAGATGTCGTGACGCTGTTTCCGTCCGTATCTCGTGCGCGGAATATGCTCGGAATCGACTGCTGCCAGCAGACGCTGACGATTGTGGCCTCAGGGGACCGACGCTCGAACCCACCAGGGTCGTTGTGCAAGGTCAATAGGCTCGGCTCCGATTTTCCACCGAGGATCTGCAGCGACTGTAGGCACGATCACGAACCGCCGGAGATCCAGCACTGTGGGTGCTCATTCCGGGCGAGCGAGTCGGTGACGGTTTTGGAAAGGGAGTCTATTGAGACGGCCAGCGCCACGCCGAGCCCACCGTCGACGTTCGAGATGGGCTCCCGTCGATCCGGGTCGGTCCGCGTCTGCGCGAAGGAAGCAAAGGCCGTGTCTCCCCGAGTGAGCGCGGTGGTGAGAGAATGGCGCGGGAGCGGCGCCGTAGCACTGTCCACCGGAACGGCATACACGCCGGTCCACCGCCGAGCGTCAGTCGTCCGCCGATACGCCGTTTCTCGCTGGATCGCCGCCGGTTCCAGAAAAAAGTCAACCACCTCCGACGAAAACGCCGAGGCATCCGGACGAAGCTGTGCACGGACCCAAATCGTCGAATCACGCTCCGGAGAGGAGGACCGGGCATCCCATCGGACCGTTACGTCAATCGGGTAGAGGTACCCTTGATCCGCAGGGATGTCGAGAGAATCGCGCCGCAGGGAATCCACCTGAATGGCCTCTGCCGGCTGTGAGGGGACGTCGACACACACCTGACGGATCGTGATGGGCGCCGCTGTTTGGCCCGACGCCCGAGCCGACTCGTCGTCCCAGTCGGCAGTGAGTTGCCAGTCCACCTGCGGAGGGACCACGGTGTCCCGTACCGGCAGGTACTGCCCCGGCCGCTGGGACGACTCCTCGTAGGGAATCTCCGTCTCCCCAAGAGTGAAAAGCACCCGTGCTCCCTCCGCAGTCTTCGGCCTTTGGCCATCGGCCCCGGTGAGCGGGGCCGTCTGTCGAAGAAGAACGGGCGGAAGCGGCTCGTCGGTGTCGAGGAAGGCCTCAACCACGAGCGATTGTTCGTCGACGGGCGTGCTCCCCCAGTCGCACTTCACGAGCATAAACATCACGCCAATGGCCAGGAGGGCCTGCAGCAAAAACCGAATGGGAGTACTGCGCAGAACAGGCACTACGGAAGACGTAGTTGCGAGAAGCAGAAGCGTGTCGGAAGAATCAGATCCGCATTTCCATCTCCAACAGGGGCAGAATCGGGAGTCCCCGCTGTGATTGGACGTCCACGCCGGCCGGGGTTGGCTCATACGATCGGCTGAGCTCGTTGTCCCGGTTTGTCACGTTGAAGAGCGTGAGCGTGGTCGTCCAGTCAGCTGAAAGAAATTCAAACGAGTACCCGAGCGTCAGGTCTGCACGAAAATACGGCGCCAGGCGATTGTTGTTGATCCGGGGCCGATAAAGATACGTAACCGGATCGCTCTCGACAGGGTCTCCCACCTGGTAGCGAGCCACCGGCGCAGAGATCGGGTAGCCGCTCCGCCACTCCGTCGCCAGGGTCGCGCTCCATGAAGAGCCGGTCCATCCAAACGCCCCGCGGAGCGTAAAGGGAACGTCGAGGTCGGAGGGACGCCAGCGCAGGCCGGACTGCACGCGGCCGGGCGCCCGGACCATCGTGCGTCCACTCCCCAACCCAAGTCGCGCCGTCCAGGGACCGTCGCCGTACACGGCGCTTAACTCGATGCCCGCCGCCCGCTCCTTCCCTCGCGTGTACTGCCCGAGGAGCGCCCCCACGTTGATGCCGGGCCCCTCGATGTCATCTTTCTCCTGAAACACGTCTGACGGTACGAGAACGTCGCGCGTCTTGCGAATATAGGAGTCCAACTCTACGGTGAGATCGGGCCTGGGATGCGTGCGTGCCTCGAAGCCGAGTTGCAATCCCGTGGACGGCCGGACCCGAGAGCTGGACGGCACCCACCGGCTCGACACCAGATCGTACGCGACGGAGTGCCGGTCTCGAAGGCGATGCAGGTACTGCACGTGCATGCCCGCACTCCCTCGCAGTACAAGCCACGTGGGATCTACGGTGTACCGCGCACTGAGGCGGGGAACGACCCGAAAGTGGTCTCCTCCACTAAAATAGCTGACCCGCACCCCGGGCTGAACGGTCCACTCGGGCGTGGGACTCCACACGTCCTGCACGTATCCGCTCACCTGAATCGCGCCGAGATCGCTCTCCTGCTGCCGTCGACGGGCAAGAGAGGTCGACCGAAAAACTTCACTGTCAAGCGTGCTCTCAAACTGGAGAGTCGACAACTTGAAACCGGTCGACACCTCGTGACTTACGGAGTGATGGTAGTTGACGTCCACCTTTACTCCAGCGTCGTGGAGACGCACAGAGTACTCTGAGGCAAGAGAGGCGGTCGTCGTGGGCTGGACGAACGAGGATTCTAGGGCCTGATAGCCGGAGTAGTAGGCCGTACTCCGTACAAATACGTCCTCGCTCCAGAGGTGCTGATGCTGGGCGCTAAAAACGCGATTTTCCCAGTTTTGCTTCACCTCGAAAAACAGATTGGTCGGTCGAAGCCAAGAGTCGAAGTCCAGGGACAGATCGAAGGGCAGACGCAGATCGAGGTCGTCCCGACCGTGGTAGTAGCTGAGGGTAAGGCGATGCTTTTCGTTGAACCGGTGGCCGACCTTCGCACTCGTGTCGTAGAAGTAGTATCCGGTGCGAAGCGTGTCGCGCCGGCCGCTCTGGTCGGTGACCGGGTGGGTACGCCCGATGAGTTTGTCGATGTAGGAGCGACGCCCCGAAAACATAAACGACGTATTGGAGGACAGTGGCGCCTCGATCCGAAAACGGCCGCTGAGCACCCCGAATCCAGCGACGGCAGAGGGCCTTTCGCGATTGCCATCCTTCATTTGCGCATCGAGAACGGAGGAGAGCCGCCCGCCATACTCGACCGGAAACGCCCCGCGGTATAGATTCGTGTTCTTGAGCGTTCCGGTTTGGAAGGTGGAAATGAGGCTGAAGGCGTGCCACGGATGATACACCGGTGCACCGTCGAGGAGGTACAGGTTTTGATCCGGATCGGCCCCGCGCACGCTGAGCCCTCCGTTCACGGCGCCCGTCTTGCGAATCCCGGGCGTCCACTGTAGCGCGCGAAACAGGTCGGGCTCGGTAAATGAGGGAAGCCGATCGAGCCTCGCAAGATCCACAGACGTCATGCCGGGAACCTGAGATGTCTCCTCTGCCGTCGTCGACCCAGCCTCCACTAGCACCTCCTCCGATTCAATCGCGGCAGGATCCAATGAAATGCGAGTTGGCGACCCTCCTGCTGTAAGGGTCGTATCGACCGTCGAAAATCCGAGATATGAGACGCGAACGTCGTACGTCCCGGGGGGCAAGGCAGAAAGAACGAAATAGCCGTCCCGGTTCGTCGTGGTCCCCGCCTGGAGGGCCGTGAGATACACGTGGGCCCCTGGCAGCCGCTCCCCCGTCTCTGCGTCGATGACGTATCCGGAAAGGGCGACGCGTCGTCGGGATCGCTTCTTCGTTGACGGTGCTTTTACGAGCACGTATTGTCGCCGCCGAACCCGCTGCGCTTCCAATCCCGTTCCCTGCAAGACACACCGCAGTGCCGCAGTGCGATCCGGTCCCGTATAGGTGCACGACACCGTGCGGTTGCTCACGAGACGCTCGGCATACACCAGGTCAAGTCCCGTCTGCGCTCGTACGGTGTTGAGCGCTTCCTCCAGAGGAACGCCCTTCAGGTCGAGCTGGACTGATGACTGGGCCTGCGCAACTCGGGGAAAAAGCAGTCCGCAAAGAAGCCCTAAGGCAGTGATGTAGGCAACCACACGACGCACGATTGGCAAGACCACGGCTTTTCTGGGAGTAAAACCAGAGCCGTTCAACTCGCGACAGGCCTCGTCTGTTCAGGCCCTCGCGGTCTCATCACCGAGCCTCAACGGTGTCCCGAAAATCACTGCCCGGTAACGTTCCTCCTCAAACGAATTAATCCAATGTACGAGGACGCGACTACGGAGCGGGCACGATTCGATACTGATTCTCACCGTCGCGCTGCACCTCGGCGCCAAGGGTGGCCGCCAGAGCAGTAAGTACCTGCTGCACCGACTGCTGCTGTTCAAAGGTGCCGGTCACAGGCTCATCCGCGAGCGCCTGAGCAACCGAAATCTGCACGTCGTACCGCTGGTTGAGCCGCTGGGCAATCGTTTCCATCGGCACCGAGCGAAAGACAAAGAGGCCCGTCCAGTCCAGGGCAGTACTCAGCTCTACAGGCGCGGGAGTCGCGGGCGCGTCTCCTTTGGCAATCCAGCTCTTCTGTCCCGGCTCAAGGACGACGCCTTGATCGCCCGCCCCGTCCGCACGATCGACACGCACGGCCCCGCTGGCCAGGATCACCTCCGTGGTATCGGGAGCGGTCGTCACGCCGAACTGGGTTCCCAGTACCGTCGCCACGGCCTCGGGCGTTCGGACGGTAAACGACGCACTATCCCGATGCTGCACGTCGAAAAATGCACGCCCGCGCTCAAGGGTGACGCGGCGAGCCGAGGGGGCCGCCTGCTCTTCAGAATGGGTGAGGGTAGCCGGTCCCACCAAGCGGACTGTGGAGCCATCGTTCAGCGCGACCGTGCGCACGGACCCATCCGCGACCGAGATCGTCGTCGTGTCTGTCCCTTGCATCCAAAACAGCGTCGCGGCAACGGCGAGAGCAACCGCCACAGCGATACCGACGAGGCGACGCGTCCAGCGACGAACAGACGACGCATCCTGCGACTGGGGAGGCTGCGCCGGCCGATCTGCCCGCTCAACGGTTCGTTCGTCACGGGCCGGCTCCTCCAAATCACTCGCGTGCGTCTCCCACATCTCCTCGAAATCCGCCCGTTCGTCCCGAATACGCTCGACCACTCGCTCAAGGGCGGGGACAATTTCGAGGGCCCGTGCAATGTCGTCACGAGCATCGGCGAGGGCCTTCCGTTCAGTAGGCGTCAGTGCCGCAGTGTCGCCCTCTTGGTCCAGGACGTACAGCACGAGGAGCCGTCGATCGGAAAGCTGCTCCTGCAATCGTTCCCGAACGTGAAGACGCGCCGCTAGCCAATGCGCCCAGGCCTCCGCCAGCGCAGGGTCCTCGTCAAAACGCTCGCGCAGGGCCGCTCGCTCTTCCGTCGAGGGCTCGCCGTCAAAAAGAAGTGTATCGAAAATGTCCGCCATGAGTGTCCCGTCAGTCCGTATGTAGTATTCGTCCCCGGCAGCAGGGGAGAAACTAAAATTCTCCTCCTAAGAATGATGCACGGGGTCGTGTGGAAGTACAGTCGCTACGTCCAATTGAAAAGTAACGGACGAGGACAATTTCACACAAACATTATACCTCAAAGCGTAACAATCTGCGTTCTCCTTCAGAGCCCGAGCCATAGAACAAGGATCACCCCAAGGGCATCACGCATGGTTTCAAAGGCTCGCTTTACTTGCATTTTCACGGCTGCCTCCGTCGTGTCGAGCATCTGCGCAATTTCGCGGTAAAGATACCCGTATTCTCGGAGCTCCATAATCCGTCTTGCTTTCGGCGTAAGCGCCTCCAGGGCCTTTTCTACGTCGACGTGGGCGCTCCGATCTTCTGGGTCCGTGGTGCGCTTGGGCGGTAATTCTGGGTCGTAGAGGGTTTCCTTCATGTCGTACCGCCCTCGATAATAGTCTTGGAGTTCAAAGAGAGCGGCCTTCATGGCAAAAGACTTCAGACTACCCGGTTTCTCAAGATCCTCCAGCCCTTTGTGAAGTCGCATGAGGGTATTTTGCACGAGGTCGTCGACGTCGGCTTCCTTACCGATCCGCTTTATAAAATACCCACGCAGAACGGGCTCTAAGCGTCGGAGCAGGTCGTTCCAGGCCTGCTCGTCTCCATCCTGGGCACGACGGACTTGGGCAGGATCGAAGGAGGGATTAGCCATAGAGGGAGAACTAACGACAAGTACAGAAATGCTCAAGATTTCGGCGCTTCCTCCCCGCAATGGCCCACCGACGTTCGCGGCTCCTTACGGCCGAGACACAGACGGTTCAAACGTGAACGGCCGTCATACAGGAGAATAACCCCATACATCGATGCGAACCGATAGCTCTTCGTTCCGTACAAGGGACGTGCGGTACTGTTGCTTTGCGGGTATCTTCACCAGTCACGATTTGAACGATCTCCGGCACGGTGAGGTGCTCTGTGCGTTCACAACGCGACAGACGACAGCGGGGGGCCTCCTGATTACGCCTTCCGCTTGCTTCCGAACGTTGTTCCACCAACCTCCGATACATACGACTATGAGCCTGTACGACCTGCACAACGCAAAGTTGAACGAAATGGAAGGTGAAGGTTTTGCCTACTCCCAGAAGACTGTATACGGCAAATCCTACAAAGGCGTTTTCTTCGGTGAAAATGAAGAGGCCATCGAACAGCTGGCCGACGAGGAAGAAGATGCGACGTTCGAAGGCATCCTCTACGATCGAAGTCGCGAGCGCGAGAAGAGCTTTACGGTAGAGGTGACCGACGTCATCAGCACACCCTCTGGTGAGCGAGCGGATTTTGTGGCAACGGAAAAGCCGTAACGCGGATCGCTCCTCGTCTATCGGTACTGGAGGCCGGCTCCCTTGAGAGTCGGCCTCTTTGTTTTTTTGAGTGCTTTTCCCCAGCCTACGGGACAGAGTTCTGTCGTCCTAAAAAGCAGTGGTTGGTGGAAGATCACTTTAAAGATCTCCTACAAAGTTTTCCCGCTTCCTTAGAAGCTGTTTCAATTTCAAACGCAGCGAATATGGCTGCGCATAACGACCGCAAAACGGTCATTCCAACTGTAGTAAGTAAACGCACAAGCGTCCA